>DATAZJ010000305.1:0-9976 GCA_036272115.1 Rhodopila sp.
TGCGCGACTATGCCAGGCTGGGGGTGCTGTACCTGAACGACGGCGTCTGGAACAGCGAGCGTCTGTTGCCGGAGGGTTGGGTCGATTATGCCCTGACCGCGACGCACACCGGTACCAGCTATGCCGCCTGCTTCCGCAGCAATGTCCGAGGTGCGTTCCCCGATCTGCCGGCGGACACGGCCTGGGCGTCGGGTGCCTCGGACCAGAAGATCTTCATCCTGCGCCGCCACCGCCTGACTGTCGCGGTGTCCAACGAAACCGATCACCCCATGGATATGCCGGCGTTGAACCGGCTGATTGCCACCGCGGTCGCGTGTTTCACCTGACGCAGCCCGTCACGACACGTCCGGCCTGACCCATGCCGCTGATCTACCTGATCGCCGGCGAACAGAGCGGGGATGTCCTCGGCGCGCGCCTGATGCGGGCGATCCAGGCGCGGCGACCCGACATCGCATTCGCAGGGGTCGGCGGCAGCGCCATGGCGGCACAGGGTCTGGACAGCCTGTTCCCGATCCGCGCCTTGGCCCTGATGGGTCTGCTGGAGGTCTTGCCGAAGATTTTCCAGCTCAGCGCGCTGCTGAAGCAGACCGTCGCCGACATCAAAAACCGGGCTCCCGACGTGTTGGTGACGATCGATTCGCCAGGATTCACCTTGCGCGTGCTGCGGGCCTTGCAGCCGACCACGCTGAAGCGCGCGCATTATGTCGCCCCCCAGGTCTGGGCCTGGCGGGAAGGCCGCGTGAAGCACTATCCCGGCCTGTGGGATGAACTGCTGTGCCTGTTGCCGTTCGAACCCGCGTTCTTCGCCGGGCATGGCCTGGCCGCCCGCTTCGTCGGCCACCCGGTGCTGGAGAGCGGCGCCGAAACCGGCAACGCCGAACGCTTTCGCGGCCGCCATGCGATCCCGGCCGGCGCCAAGATCCTGACCGTCATGCCGGGAAGCCGGCAAACCGAGGTCTCCCGGCTTTTGCCCATCCTGGAGGCGACGATCCGGCTGCTGCCCGAACCCGTGGTGCCGGTCGTGCCGCTGGCCGGCCCGGTGGAGGCCGTCGTGCGGCAGCGCACCGCATCCTGGCCGATCCAGCCGATCCTGGTCGCCGACACGCAGGACAAGCACGACGCCTTCGCCGCTTCCGACGCCGCGTTGACCAAGTCCGGCACCTCGACGCTGGAACTTGCGCTGGCCAACGTGCCGATGCTGGTCACCTATCGGATCAATCCCATCTCGCACCAGATCGTCAAACGGGTGGTCAAGGTGAAACATGCCTCGATCGTCAATCTTCTGCTGAACCGGCCGGTGGTGCCGGAACTGCTGCAGTATGAAAGCCGTCCGGACCGACTTGCCGCCGAGTTGCATCGCCTGCTGACCGACCAGCACGCCGTTGCGGAGCAGCGTCAGGGGTTTGCCGAGGCCTTGACGCTGCTGCGGCCGGCCTCGGGTACGCCGTCGGAGGCGGCGGCCGAAGCGGTGCTGTCGATGTTGCCCTCCGCCTGACGGGAAGCCGGCGCGAACGGATCCAGCAACTGCCCGACCAGGTCGGCGGGAACGCCGGTGTGGGTGCCGTAAACCGTTGGCTGCCGGTCTCTCGGCAGGTGGTAGGAGCCGAACAGCCGGTCGACCCAAGGCAACATCGGCGCGTAATTCTTGTTGATCAGCGCCGGACCGTCATTGGTGTGGTGCCAATGGTGAAAGGCCGGGGTCGCCACCAGCCACTCCAACGGACCGAAGCGCCACCGTATGTTGGCATGGATAAAGAAGCCCCAGGCCGGGCCCAGCAGCATGACGACGAAGGGGATGGACGCCGCGTCGCCGCCCACCGGATTGCCCAGCCCCAGCATGAACAGCGGTACCAGCCCGCATAGCCGGGTGAAGATGAAATCCACCGGGTGACCGCGCGAGTTGACCAGCCAATCGACGTGGGTGGGGCTGTGATGGACCGCGTGGAACCGCCAGAGGAAGGGAATTTCATGGCTCCAGCGGTGACCCCAGTAGAAGCCGATTTCGGTCACCAGCAGCGCCAGGAGGAAGCGTACTGCCAGCGGCGCATGGGCGAATGCACCCGTCAGGCTGGCAGGCTCCCACCGATGCGCGACCCAGGCGGCGGCTGCCAGCGGAACGCCCAGCGCCAACCCGGGCACGATGCCGTTGATGAAGTAGTATCCGAGGTCGGTCAGAAATCCGCTACGAAGGAAGCGCGCGCGCCGCAGGGAGAACAGCCGCTCCAGCGGCAGGAACACCAACGTCAGCAGGACCAGCCAGATCGACAGGCTGGCGGTCATTTTGGCGATCGTGAGCAGATGCTGTCCGATGAACATGGCGCAAGAGCCTATACGCGGTTCCCGCGGCGGATGGGGTTCCGATTCGCGCGTGGTGCGATCAGACGAGGGCCGGTCGGCCCCGCTTCGCCGAACGGCGGTGCCTTGCCAGCCCGGCCAGTCCCGCGATGCCGGTCAGCATCAACGCCACGCTCGCCGGTTCAGGCACCTGTGTCATCGACACGTTGGTCAGCAGCGCGAAGGGCGGGCTGCCGCCGGGCGCCATCGACGTGAACGACAGCAGCTCACTGCTGCCCGTTGCGACGAAATCGAACGTCTGGTTCATCCATCCCGAGAAGGTCTGTGTCGCGATCGTCTTGCCCGTCGTGTCCTGGGTGGTACTGTTGTCGGTGCCCAGGTTGACCGCCCAATAATCGTTGACCGAACCGGTGAAACCGGTCTGCTGCGCCTCCGCCCAGGCGAATGACACCGCGTAGGTCATTCCCTTGATCAGGCCATTGATCGTCTGGGTAATCGGGGCTTGTTGATAAATCGGATCGGCGGCGGCGTAGTTTTCGCCAGCGATCGGGGGCGCCGGGCTGGTGCCCAGGCTGAGCGAGCCACCCGACCCTTGTGCTGTCGTCGAGCCCGGCAGGAAAACAAAATTATAGCCCGAGGTCGTCCAGTCCGCGACGGACTCGCCCAGGGCATTGCTGTAGCCCGAGCCGAACTGGATCGATGTGGTACCGCCGGTGACGGCGAAGCTGCCGTTCTGCACCAGGTTTTGCGCCATCGCCACGCTGGAGACGGAGGCGAACAGAAACGCGACGACGACACGGCGGACGGCGCGGGCGCAAAATCCCTGGGGTTCCCAGCCGATGCGATGGCTCAGTCGCCGCATGCCCACTATCGTCCTTCGGAGTGTCTCATTTTGGTAGTGCATTTACCATTGGCCGGACGGGCCTTGTCAATAGGCAGGTAAAACCGGTCAGTCCGTTCGAAATTTGGCTACATGGATCAGTTGGCGCGTGCCATTGCGCTTATTGGGACTGCTCCTGCGCCCTAATCATGGCCGCGACAAGGGCCGCGATCAAAGCGTCGTTGGCGCTCTTTTACGACGGCGCCGGGCGATGGCGGCCATCCCCGTCAACCCGGTCGCGACCAGCGTCAGGCTGGCGGGTTCGGGTACTTTCGTCACCGATACGTTCGCCAACAGGGCGAAGGGCGGCTGGCCGGTGGGCGTGCCGGTGGTAATGAATGAAAGCAGTTCGCTGGAACCCGTGGCGACGAAGTCGAACGTCTGGTTCATCCAGGTCGAGGCGCCCTCGCTTAGCAGCGACACCACAGTCGTCGTCTGGGCGGGATTGGTCGGGGACACCGTTCCGAGGCTGACGGTCCATTTGTCCGTCGTCGGGCCGGTGAAGCCGGACTGCTGTGCCCCCGCCCAGGCAAACGACACGGCATAGGCTTGTCCCGCGACCAGGCCATTGATGGTTTGCGAGATGGCGGAGACCTCGTAGGCCCCGTCCGCGGCGACGTAATTGCCGCTGGTGCTGGTGCAAGTGCCGGTCGTCGGCGCGCATAACGGCAAAAGGGCCGCATTCGTTCCGCTATTGTCCGGACCCCACAGCTTCACCGTGGCCTGGCCGGTTGCGCCCGTCGTGTCGGCGGTGTTCGGCAGGTAGACGAAATTGTAACCGGCGGTCGTCCATCCGACCAGCGTCTGCGTCGGCGTGAAGCCATTGTTGGTCGTGCCGAACTCGGCTGCCTGGGCCGCCTGGGTGACCCCGCCGATCACGGCTTGGGAGAAGGTGCCGTTCACGACCAGATTTTGCGCCCGCGCGGCGGAGCTGAGCGCGGCAGGGGTCAGAAACGCCAGCGCCATGACGGCGAGACCGCGGAAGATCACTCGTTCGGCAGCGGGTCGATAGCGGTCACAAAGGTTCATCCGAACGCAATCCACCGAAAGGTTCCAGGGGCCGGTGGAACGATCTTACAGCGGAATGCGATATCGTCTGTCAATCGTAATGTGTTCGGGAGCCCAACGGCCGATGACCCACGGTGCCGTCGAGCGCGTTGTCCGAGGCGACTTGGCAAGCCCATGGCCAACAGGCGCCAAGGTGGCTTTGCCGGTCAGCCCCGGCTAGTATCGCGCATCAGAGAGACGCTGCAATACGTCGCAGTTTAGTATGAGTGACCGATTCACGCGGGAAATCGCGGTTACTTCGTGACTCGCGTTCTACCGCCATCGGGCACTGGCCCCCCGGCGTATTCCTTGACAGCCCTGCAACCCGCCGCTACGCCCCCGCGCCAATCCTACACGCCTGTAACCTGACATCCTCCGAGAGTTTTCGCACCATGCCGGTTCACGCCTTTATCTTCCCGGGCCAGGGCAGCCAGGCCGTCGGCATGGGCCGCGACCTTGCCGCCGCCTTTGCTGCCGCTCGAGAGGTGTTTGAGGAAGTCGACGAAACCCTCCGGCAGAAGCTCTCCAAGCTGATGTTCGAGGGACCGCAGGAAGAACTCACGCTGACCGAAAACACCCAGCCGGCGCTGATGGCGCACTCGCTGGCGGTGCTGCGTGTGCTGGAACGGGAAGGCGGGACCAGCCTGCAGCGCAAGGCGATCGTCGTCGCCGGTCACTCGCTGGGTGAATACAGCGCGCTCGCCGCCGCCGGCGCGTTCTCGGTCACCGCGGCCGCACGCCTGTTGAAGCTGCGCGGCCAGTCGATGCAAAAAGCCGTTCCCGCCGGCCTGGGCGCGATGGCCGCGCTGCTGGGTGCCGACATGGACCAGGCGAGCGCGATCTGCGCCGAAGCCGCCCCGGTGCCGGAAACCGGCCTGCTGGAGGTCGTGCAGCCCGCCAACGACAACGGCGGCGGCCAGGTGGTGATCTCCGGCCATCGCACCGCGATCGACCGCGCGATCGAGATCGCCAGGACCAAAGGCATCCGGCGTGCGATGCTGCTGCCGGTCTCGGCACCGTTCCATTGCACATTGATGGCCCCCGCCGCCGACGCGATGGCGGAAGCCCTCGAAACCACCGCCCCGACGGCCCCCTGCGTGCCGCTGGTGGCCAATGTCTCGGCCAAACGCGAATCCGATCCTGGGCAAATCCGCGACCTGCTGATACAGCAAGTGACCGCCACCGTTCGCTGGCGCGAATGCGTCACGGCGATGACGGAGATGGGCGTCGATAGTTTCATTGAACTCGGTGCCGGTAAGGTGCTGACGGGACTGATCAAGCGAATCGCACCGGATGCGTCCGGGATGGCCGCCGGCACCCCGGCGGAAATCGAAGCGGTGCTGAAAAGTCTCTGAGCGAAAGGGAGGGACCGGCGATGTTCCGATTGGACGGCAAGGCTGCGCTGGTCACCGGCGCTTCGGGCGGCATTGGGGCGGCGATTGCCCGCGCTTTGCATGCCCAGGGCGCCAATGTCGCCTTGTCCGGCACGCGGCGCGATGCGCTGGAGGCACTGGCGATCGAACTGGGTGACCGGGCCCATGTCTGCCCGGCCGACCTGCGCGACGCCTCGGAACCTGATGCCCTGGTCGAGATGGCGGAAAAAGCCACCGGCCCACTGCATATATTGGTGAACAACGCGGGCATGACCCGCGACATGCTGGCGCTGCGCATGTCCGATCAGGACTGGCAATCGGTCCTGGACGTCGATTTGTCGGCGCCGTTCCGCCTGACCCGGGCCGCCCTGCGCGGCATGCTGCGGCGCAGGGCAGGGCGGATCATCAATATTTCCTCCATCGTCGGCGCCACCGGCAATGCCGGCCAGGCCAACTATGCCGCCGCCAAGGCCGGCCTCGTGGGCATGAGCAAGGCACTGGCGCAGGAAGTCGCCTCCCGCGGGATCACCATCAACGTGGTCGCGCCCGGCTTCGTGGTTACCCCGATGACCGACGTGCTGGGTGACGCCCAGCGCACCAAATTGACCGACTCGATTCCCCTCAAGCGGCTCGGTCAGCCGCAGGATATCGCCGCCGCGGTTGCCTATCTGGCCTCGGACGAGGCCGGGTGGGTCACCGGTGCCACACTGCACGTCAATGGCGGAATGGCCATGATCTAAGGATACGCGTAACCAGCCGGCAACCTTTCCCGTCCGCGGGAAACCATGCTAAGCGCCCGGTGCCATGTCTGGCGCGGCTCGCTTCATGGACCGGGACAAGGCCCGGCCGCGGAAAAGCCGGACAACGACGACAACCAAACGACAGTTCAGGAGTAGCGGAGCCGATGAGCGACATTGCCGACAAGATCAAGCGGATCGTGGTGGAACATCTCGGCGTGGATGAAGCCAAGGTAACACCGGAAGCATCATTCATCGACGACCTGGGAGCCGACAGCCTGGACACGGTCGAGCTGGTGATGGCATTCGAGGAAGAGTTCGACGTCGAAATCCCCGAGGACGCGGCGGAAAAGATCGCTACCGTCAAGGATGCGATCGACTATATCGAAAAGCAGAAGCAGTAAGACTCTGCACCGGGATGAGCGTGAAAGGCCTGCTGTGATGCGGCGAGTGGTGGTGACGGGCATGGGCATCGCCTGTCCCCTGGGTGTGGGCGTGGAACATGTCTGGCGCCGATTGATCAATGCCGAGTCGGGCATCGGCGCCATCACGGCGTTCGATGCCAAGGACTCGCCTTGCAAGGTGGCCGGGCAGGTGCCGGTCGGCACCAGGGCCGACGGCGGGCTCGACATCAGTGAATGGGTCCCGGTCAAGGACCAGAAAAAGATGGATCGCTTCATCCATCTGGCAATGGTCGCCGGTTCCGAGGCGGTCGAGGACTCCGGCTGGATGCCGGAGACGGAAGACGACCATTGCGCCACGGGCGTAATGATCGGATCCGGAATCGGCGGGTTGGAAACGATCTATCACGCCTCCGTCCAGGTGCATGAGGGCAAGGCGCGGCGGTTGTCGCCATTCTTCATTCCTTCGGCGCTCAGCAATCTCGCGTCCGGGCACCTGTCGATCAAATACGGCTTCAAGGGGCCGAACCACTCGGTGGTGACGGCTTGCGCGACCGGGGTACACGCCATCGGCGATGCGTCGCGGCTGATCGCGCTGGGCGACGCCGATGTCATGGTCGCCGGCGGGGCGGAAGCCGCGGTGTGCGAACTCGGCATCGCCGGATTCTGCGCCTCCCGCGCTTTGTCCACCGCGTTCAACGACCAGCCCACCGCCGCATCGCGTCCGTGGGACAAGGATCGCGACGGATTCGTGATGGGTGAGGGCGCCGGCTGCGTCGTGCTGGAAGAATACGAGCACGCGAAAAAGCGCGGTGCCAAGATCTACGCCGAGGTGTCCGGTTACGGCATGTCCGGCGATGCATATCACATTACCGCGCCCGCCGAAGGGCATGACGGCGCGTTCCGGTCGATGCGCAACGCGATGAAAAGCGGTGGCTTCAAGGCCGCCGACATCCAGTATGTCAACGCGCACGGCACCTCCACGCCGCTGGGCGACGACCTGGAGCTGGAGGCGGTGGAACGGCTGTTCGGCGACGCGGCTCGCGGGATCGCGATGTCGTCCACCAAGTCGGCCACCGGGCACCTGCTGGGTGCGGCGGGTGCGATCGAGGCGGTGTTCTCGATTCTCGCGATCCGTGACGGGGTGGCCCCGCCGACGTTGAACCTGGACGAACCGAGCCGAGCGAGCGTGATCGATCGGGTTGCGAAGACGGCGCAGGAGCGGCGGATCAAGGTGGCCTTGTCCAACAGCTTCGGGTTTGGTGGGACCAACGCTTCTGTCATCTTCCGCGCCGCCTGATCCGGTACCGCCGCGCCGGCGGCGATGGGGGTTTCTCGCTGGCTCGTTGGCGGTTCTCGTGCTCGCTGGCACGGCGGCGGGCGGTTTCGACTGGTGGCGCCATGCCTTGGTGCGGCTCGGACCGCTGGCCGGATCGCGCGCAATCCTGGTGCCGCATGGCGGAACGGCACAGCTTGCCGCTGCCCTGACGGCGGATGGCGTGATTGACCAACCCCTTGTTTTCCGCGCGGCCGCCTGGCTGACGCGCGGCGAGGGGACGCTGCATGCCGCCGAGTTCGCGTTTCCGGCGCATGCCTCCATCCGCCAGGTCTTGGCGGTCCTGCGTACGGCACACCCGGTCGAACACCGCCTGACGATCGCCGAGGGATTGACCGCGCAGCAGATCGTCGGTGTCCTCAACCATGCCGAGGCGATGACGGGCCAGGTGCGTACCATCGCCGAAGGGTCGGTTCTGCCGCAAACCTATGATTATGAGTATGGCGCGAACCGGACGGGGATCGTGGCGCGGGCGCAGGCGGCGATGGACAAGGACCTCGCCGCGGCCTGGGCCGATCGGGCACCCGGATTGCCGCTGTCCAGCCCGCGCGATGCGCTGATCCTGGCCAGTATCGTGGAGCGGGAGACGGCGAAGCCGGAGGAGCGGCCGCATGTCGCCGCCGTCTATCTGAACCGGTTGCGGCTGGGGATGCGGTTGCAGGCTGATCCGACCGTGATCTACCTCGCCAGCAACGGGTCCGGCGTGTTGGATCACCCTCTCACCCGTTCGGAGCTTGGGCGGCAGGATCCGTTCAACACCTATCGCAGCGTGGGACTACCGCCGACGCCAATCTGCTCGCCGAGCCTCGACAGCCTGCATGCGGTGCTGCATCCGGCGGCCAGCGACGATTTGTATTTCGTCGCGGACGGGACCGGCGGGCATGTCTTTTCCCGCAGTTATCAGGCGCACGACACCGCCGTGGCGAAGTGGCGGGCGCTTGCCCCGTCCGGGTCGCGCGGAAGCCAGTATTAGCCGGCAATTGCCGGAGGCTTTTCGTCTCGCTGGCCGCATGCTTCGATGGGTCCGATAAGCAGGGGTCGGTCATGTCGGGATCAGCATCGGATTTGGCGGCCGTTCGGCCGACAGCGGCGCAAAGCCGCAGGGCGATCTATGCCGCGACCATCGGCAACGTCATGGAGTGGTACGATTTCGGTGTGTTCGGCTACCTCGCCGGGTCGCTGGCGCTGAACTTCTTTCCTAAGGGCGACCCGGCCTCGGCGCTGCTGAACACCTTCCTGGTGTTCGGCGTCGGCCTGGTGTTCCGGCCGCTGGGGGGGATCGTGATCGGCCGGCTGGGCGACTCGCGCGGCCGCAAACCGGCGCTGGTACTGACCATCCTGATGATGGCGGTGGGAACGGTCATCATCGGCCTGCTGCCGTCTTATTCGTCGATCGGCGTGATGGCGCCGGTTCTGCTGCTGCTGGCGCGTCTGCTGCAAGGTTTCTCCACCGGCGGCGAATGGGGCGGGGCGACCGCGTTCATGGCCGAATGGTCGGTGCAGGGTCGGCGCGGTCTCTATACCAGCTTCCAGCAGATGTCCGTCGCCGGAGGCAGCCTGCTTGGGGTCGGGCTGGCGGCGCTGCTGACATCGCTGATCGGATCGGATGCGATCAACGCCTGGGGCTGGCGGATCCCGTTCCTCCTCGGCGGATTGTTCGGGCCGATCGGCCTGTGGCTGCGGCGGCGGGTGGATGAGACGCCGCCGTACCGGGCGACGGCGGCCGAGGGCGAGGCGGCGGAAGCGTCAACCTTCGGCCACGCCGCGCAGGCGTTCGGCTTCACCATCCTGTGGACGGTGTCGTTCTACGTGTTCCTGACGTATATGCCGACGTATACACGAACGCAGTTGCATCTGACCGCGGCGCAATCGCTGTGGGCGTCGACGGCGAGTTTGCTGGTGCTGGT
>DATAZJ010000306.1:0-2395 GCA_036272115.1 Rhodopila sp.
CGGCGGCTGGTGTTCCGCTGAGTTCAGTTTGGTCCATGACAGGTTCGTTGTGTGTTCCGTCAAACGAGACGGGTTGAATAGAAATATTCACAGCCAAATACAGCCGTCTGCCGGGTTAACGGAACTATAACAATTTGCCGCCGATGGTGCTGCCGGGCTCAACCCGAAACCGTAGCAGACCATGTCCGCATTTCCTCCCAGTGCTCTCGAAACCATTGCGTACCGCGATTACGAGCCGGCGCTGGCCCCTATGTCGTTCCGTCGCGCCAGGTTTGCCGGCGGGGCGATGGATCCGCACGACGCCATGGTCAAGCGGGCGGCGGATATCGTTCTGGCCTCGCTCGGCCTGCTGCTGATGGTCGTTCCGATGCTGCTGGCGATCATCGTGATCCGCCTGACCAGCAAGGGGCCGGCCTTGTTCCGGCAGGAGCGTATCGGACTGAACGGCCGCCGTTTCGTCATGCTGAAATTCCGCACCATGCATCACACCGCCGGTCCGCCGGGAATGCTGCCGCAGGCGACGCGCGACGATCCGCGGGTGACCTCGATCGGCACGTGGCTGCGGCGCACCTCGTTCGACGAGTTTCCGCAACTGATCAACGTGCTGCTGGGTTCGATGTCGCTGGTCGGGCCGCGGCCGCACGCGCCCGGCACCTGCGCCGCCGGTCGGCCGTTCGAGGCGGTCAGCCATCGCTATGGCGCCCGCCACGTGGTCAAGCCGGGCATGACCGGGCTGGCGCAAATCCGCGGCTGGCGCGGCGAAACCGATACCGAGGAGAAGCTGCTGAGGCGCATCGACAGCGACCTCGAATACATCGCCACCTGGAGCTTGGGGCGCGACCTGAAGATCATCCGCCGCACCATCGTTACGATGCTGCGCATGCCGAATGCTTACTGAAATGGAAGGCATCGCCCTATCCGTGACCCTGGACCAGCCTTCGGCGGCATTCCAGGGCAGAGGTCTGCAGTCGGACCAGTCGATCGCCGAACAGTTCGGTCTGGTGGCAAACCAGCCTCGGATCGCGGTGCTGATTCCATGCCACAACGAGGAAGCGGCAATCGGCAAGGTCGTGTCCGACTTCCAGAACGCGCTGCCGGACGCGATCGTCTATGTCTACGACAACAACTCCACCGATCACACGATGCTGGAGGCGAGGGCGGCCGGCGCGGTGGTGCGGCGGGAACGGTTGCAAGGCAAGGGCCATGTCGTCCGGCGCATGTTCGCCGATATCGACGCCGATGTTTATCTGCTGGTCGACGGCGACGACACATACGACGCCGACGCGGCACCGGGCATGCTGAGCATCCTGATCGAGCGTCAGTTGGACATGGTCAACGCCGCCCGTTACGGCGCAGTACGCGACGCCTATCGTCCGGGGCACAAGCTGGGCAACGCCTTGCTGACCGCGATGGTGAACTGGGCATTCGGCGACGGCATCAGCGACCTGCTGTCCGGCTATCGGGTGTTCAGCCGCCGCTTCGTCAAATCGTTTCCCGCTTTGTCATCCGGCTTCGAGACCGAGACCGAATTCACCGTCCACGCCCTGGCCCTGCACATGCCGGTGCATGAGGTCCGCACCAATTATCGCAACCGTGCCGCCGGGACGTCGTCGAAGCTCAACACCTTCATCGACGGATTTCGCATTCTGCGTGCCATCGTCACGCTGGTGCAGCAGGAGCGGCCGCTGCAGGTGTTTTCCCTCGCCGCCCTGGCGTTCGTGACGCTGGGGGTCAGTTTGGGCATGCCGGTGGTGCTGGAGTTCCTGCACACCGGCCTGGTACCGCGATTGCCGACGGCGGTGCTGTCGATGGGATTGATGCTGCTGGGATTCCTGTCGCTGGCCTGCGGACTGATCCTGGATGCGGTGTCGCGCGGGCGAAAGGAGAACAAGCGGCTGGCCTATCTGGCGATCCCACCGCTGGAGACGTTCGACTGATGGTCCGCACGATCGCCGGTGCGGCCGAACCGCCGGACGGACGCTATGACGCGGATATCATCATCCTGGCGCTGGAACGACCGGAAGAGACCGTCGCCGCGATCAGGTCGGCCTGTGGGCAGACGGGTGCCGCGATCCACGTCTTCGTGCTGGATCAAGGCTCCTGCGCGGAGACGCTGGGCCGGTTCGCGGCAATGGCCAGGGATCGCGCCGACGTCACATTGCTGGCAACGGAACGCAACCTGGGCGTGGCCGGCGGCCGCAACCTGATTTCGGATCTGGGTCATGGAAGGGTCATTGTCGCGCTGGACAACGATGCCATTTTCGCCTCGGCCGACACGGTCGCACGCCTGGCGGCGGCGCTGGATGCGGAACCTCGGCTGGCGGCGATCGGCTGCCGTATCGTCACCGATAATCAGGGTTCTGACGACCGCTCATCCTGGGGCTATGCCGAGAGC
>DATAZJ010000307.1:0-7828 GCA_036272115.1 Rhodopila sp.
CAATCGCCGGGATACCAGCCCTCGATCGGCGTCCAGGGCATGATTTTCCGGTATTTCTGCACGATCTCGCCCTGATCGTTCATCAGGATGAGGGTGTTGTACGGCACTTTGTCGGGGTGCATCTCGTGCCGTTCGCCGGTCAGCGAGAACACGCCCCAGACCTTGGCGTCACGGCAGGCGGCGGCGAGGATATCGGTTTCCTCGCCGGGGATCACGGACGCGGTGTCCATCATCTCCTGCCGGTCGTACATGATGCCGTGGGTGCTATATTCCGGGAAAATAATCAGATCCATGCCCGGCAGGCCGGTCTTCATGCCGCGGATCATGTCGCCGATGGCGCGTGTGTTGGCCAGTACCTCGGCCTTGGTGTGCAGGCGTGGCATCTTGTAGTTCACCACGGCCACGCCGACCGAATCCCGGCTGCTGCCGATATCGCCGTGCATCATGTCTTGTACCTCCGATGGGTGTTGCGTTATTCGGCGGGTGCCACGGCGGGAATACTGGCAGGGGCCGCCTTGCACATGTCCTCGCAAGATGCTTCCAGCGAGCAGCACAGGGAGCAGATCGTTCCGACATGGAACGGGCAGCTCGTCATGTCCTTTTTTTCATAATCGAACCCGCAGGACACGCAAATCATGGTCTCTTGCTTGATCTGGCTGTCGTCGTAGGGAGAGCGGGCGAGGTAGTAGCGTCCCTTGGTGGCGAAGGCGATGATCGGCGTGGCGACGAAAGCGAGCGCGAGGGCAATGAAGGCGGAGAATGCCTGAGCCCAGGGACCAAGCAGGCCGAAGAAGGCGACGGTGGATACGAGGGAGGCGAAGGCCATGGAGCCGAACCCGACCGGGTTGAAATTATACAGGTGGGCGCGCTTGAATTCGATGTATGGCGGGCTGAGTTTCATCGGCTTGTTGATCACCAGGTCGGCGGTAACGGCGCCGATCCAGGCCACGGCAACGTTGGAGTAGAACCCGAGGATACTGCCCAGGAACGAGAACATGTTCAGTTCCATCATCGTGAGCGAGATCGCCACGTTCAGGAAGATGTAGACCACGCGGCCGGGATGGGCGTGCAGCAGGCGGGAGAAGAAGTTCGACCACGACAGCGACCCGGAATAGGCGTTGGTCACGTTGATCTTGATCTGTGACAGGATCACGAAGAACGTTGCGACGCTCAACGCCGCGAAGGTCGGAAAGATGTAGTTGTAGCCGGCGATATACATCTGGATGGGTTCGTTCGCCTCGGCCAGCGGGGTGCCGTGCGACACCGCGAGCGAGGCGAAGAACGACCCCATCAGTTGTTTCGCGGCGCCAAGCACGACCCAGCCGGGTCCGGCGCAAAGGACGGCGGCCCACCAGCGGATCCTGTTCTCCGCGGTCTTGTCCGGCATGAAGCGGAGGTAGTCCGCCTGCTCGCCGATCTGGGCGATCAGCGACAGGGCGATACCGGCGGCACTGCCGAACAGCAGCCAGTTGAAACTCGATTTGCTGGGAGAATTTCCGGCGAAGTTCACCCAGATGTGGATCGCGTTCGGATCGCTGACCAGCACCGCGACGGGTGGTGCGAACAGCAGCAGCAGCCACAGCGGCTGGGTCCACACCTGCAACTTTGCCAGCAGGGTCATGCCGAACACCACAAGCGGAATGATGATCAGCGACCCGAGTGCATAGCCGAGCGGCAGCGGGATGCCGAAATACAGCAGGAACGCCTGGGCCATGATCGAGCCTTCAAGCGCGAAGAAGATAAAGGTGAAGGAGGCGTAGATGACTGAGGTGATGGTCGATCCCAGATAGCCGAAACCGGCGCCGCGGGTCAGCAGGTCCACATCGACATTGTACTTGGCGCAATAATAGGCGATCGGGATGCCGGTGAGAAAGATAACGAGTGCAGCGGCAAGAATCCCCCAGAAGGCATTTTCGAAACCGAACTGAACGGCGAGCGATCCGCCGATCGCCTGATCCGCGAGATAGGCGATGCCACCGAGCGCGGCGGAGGCGACGGCGTAGGTTGACCATGTCCGGAAGCTTTTGGGTGCGTATCGCAGCGAGTAGTCTTCCAGCACCGGGTTGTTGACCAGCTTGTTGTAGGAACGGCGACGCGGTGGTGTATCTACGACACTATCCGGCATTGGCGTGGGCCCCTGTTTGGAAGGGGGCGACCGTAGTCACAGATGCAGTGACACAAACATACGTCATTTGACGTATCGTAGTGCTGGTGCCGTAACGACGATGGAATTTCCACGGTGGAGGGCGTGTCACCGGCGATATTGTGCAACGATACAGGAATGTCTTACCGACAATTCATCGAACGGAAATGCTGCGTCACCGCAATATACCCCGCCGGCGATCCCTGCCCGATGCCGTCATGGGCACCGCGAGCCGGGCCGATGCAAGGGGAGCGGGTCATCCAGCCCCTCGTGTCGCCATCGGGTCTTCGGCCGGGCCACGAGGCCCGTTCCGCCGTCCTGGCGCCCATGGCGGCAGGCACACGCCGCGAAACTGACCGGGGGGGCCTATTGCATGATACCGGCTAGCGCCGACATTGTGTGCGGCCGCGCCGCGGGTCGAAACGGGAGATTTCGGACCGGGGACGCACGCGGCGGAGGACGCCGATGTCGCATTTGAATCCGCTGCTGCTGGCCCGCATCCAGTTCGGCTTCACGATTTCCTTCCACATCGTCTTTCCGGCCATCACCATCGGCCTGGGTAGCTTCCTGGCGGTTCTCGAAGGGCTGTGGCTGCTGCGGAAGGACCCGGTTTACCTTGACCTGTACCATTTCTGGTCGAAGGCCTTCGCCGTCAACTTCGGCATGGGCGTGGTATCCGGCCTGGTCATGGCCTATGAGTTCGGCACCAACTGGAGCGGGTTTTCCACCTTCGCCGGCGGCGTCACCGGCCCGCTGCTGGCCTATGAGGTGCTGACCGCGTTCTTCCTGGAAGCCGGATTCCTCGGCGTGATGCTGTTCGGCTGGTCCAAGGTCGGGCCAGGGCTGCATTTCTTCGCCACGCTGATGGTCGCCGGCGGCACGGTGGTTTCGATGACCTGGATCCTGGCGTCCAACAGTTGGATGCAGACGCCGCAGGGGTATGAGATCGTTAACGGCCGCGTCGTGCCCACGGACTGGCTGAAGGTGATCTTCAATCCGTCCTTCCCGTATCGGCTGGTGCATATGGGGTTGGCGGCGTACTTGGCGACCGCGCTGTTCGTCGGCGCCGCCGGCGCGTGGCATCTGCTGAAACACCGGGACAATCCGCGGGTGCGGACGATGTTCTCGATGGCGATGTGGATGATCCTGATCACCGCGCCGATCCAGATTCTCGCCGGTGACCAGCAGGGTCGCAACACGCTGCAATACCAGCCCGCCAAGATCGCCGCGATGGAGGGCCACTGGTCCAACGCCCCGGGCGAAAGCGTGCCGCTGATCCTGTTCGGCTGGCCCGACATGGCGGACCAGAAGACCCTGGACGCGGTGGAAATCCCGCATCTGGGCAGCGTGATCCTGACCCACACCTGGGATGGACAAATCCCCGGCCTGGATGACTTCCCCGGCCCGAACCGGCCGGATTCGACAATCATCTTCTGGACCTTCCGCGTCATGGTCGGCCTGGGCATGCTGATGCTGCTGCTGGGTCTCGCCGGCGCCTGGTTCCGCTGGCGCGGGCAGTTGTACCACCAGCGCCTGTTCCTGCGGTTCGCCGTGGCGATGGGACCGGCCGGCATCGTCGCCATGCTCGCCGGCTGGATGACGACCGAGATCGGCCGCCAGCCCTGGATCGTCTACGGCGTGATGCGGACGTCCGACGCGGTGTCCCACCACTCGGTCCTGGCGCTGAGTGTCAGCCTGGCGATCTTTGTCGTGGTCTATTGCGCGGTGTTCGGCACCGGGATTTCCTACCTGCTGAAAATCGTGGCGCAGGAGCCGCCGCGGAGCCCGCCCGTGCCCGATGCCGATGACCCCAACCTGCGGCCCGCCCGGCCGCTTTCGGCTGGACCCGATATCGATCCGGTATCCACGGGCGGGGGGGTGTGACGACGATGGGCATCGATCTCTCGCTGATCTGGATCCTGATCATCGCCTTCGGGCTGATGATGTATGTCGTGATGGACGGGTCCGACCTGGGTATCGGCATCCTGTTCCCGTTCGTTCCGCTGCGAAGCGAGCGGGATCTGATGGTCAACACGGTGGCGCCGGTGTGGGACGGCAACGAGACGTGGCTGGTCCTCGGCGGTGCCGGGCTGCTGGCGGCGTTCCCGCTGGCCTATTCGGTGCTGCTGAGCGCGCTCTACATCCCCATCGTGCTGATGCTGATGGGGCTGATCCTGCGCGGCGTCGCCTTCGAGTTCCGCTTCAAGGCGGATGAGACGCACCGCCCGTTCTGGGACGTCGCCTTCGCCGGCGGGTCCTATACGGCGGCATTCTTCCAGGGCGCCGCGCTGGGTGCCTTCATCGATGGTTTCGCGGTCACCGGCCCGTCGTACGACGGCGGCGCGCTGGACTGGCTGACGCCGTTCAGCGTGTTCACCGGGATCGGCGTGATCGTCGCCTATGCCCTGCTGGCCAGCACCTGGCTGACCATGAAGACCGAGGGGGCGTTGCAGGGGCGCATGATCTTTTATGCCAGACGCATCGTGCCGGTGCTGCTGGTGGGCATTGGCATCGTCAGCCTGTGGACTCCGCTGGCGCATGCTGCCATCGCGCGTCGTTGGTTCTCGGTGCCCGACATCTTCTATTTCGCCCCGGTGCCGATCCTGGTGCTGGCCACAAGCTGGCAGTTGATGCGGCTGCTGACCGGCGGCTCGACCGGCAAGGTGCCCCACGCCGGACCTTTCCTGCTGGCGCTGTTCCTGCTGTTCCTGGGCTACAGCGGGCTGGCGATCAGCCTGTGGCCGAACATCATCCCGCCCGCCGTGTCATTCCGCGCCGCCGCCGCGCCACCGCAGAGCCAGGGTTTCGCACTGGTCGGCGCCCTGCTGATCATCCCGATCATCCTGGCTTACACCGGCTGGGCCTACTACGTGTTCCGCGGCAAGGTCCGCGAAGGCGAGGGCTACCATTGATGTGGGGCCGCCGCGTCCTGTGGCTGGTCGCCATCTGGTCGGCGAGCGTCCTGACCCTGGGCGTGGCCGCGTTGCTGATGCGGGGGCTGATGAGCATGGCCGGGCTGACCGGGTAGGACTGTTGATGTCCGATCGAAGAATGACCAAATTATTGGTCATGAACAAGGTGGTCACCCTCGCGGAAGTCAAGAGCCACCTCTCCGCCCTTATCACTGAGGCCGCTGAAGGTGCCGAAATCACGATCACCCGTCACGGCCGCCCCGTGGCTCGCCTTGTCGGCGCACCACGCCAAGCTGCGCGCACGCCGGGTGACTGGGGCTGGAACGGCACCTACGACAAGACCGTCTTTGCGCCGATGACCGATGAGCAGGCACGCGAGGAAGGCTGGCCGGTGTGAGTTTGATCGCCGACGCCTGCGCCCTCATCGCCTTCCACGGCTACAGCGGACAGACAATGAGCGAGGCCGGCAAGATGGCCATGTCTTCAGGCGACGTCTTTGTCTGCCCGATCACGGTCTGGGAAATTTCCCACAAGATCGCCCTGGGCAAGCTGGAACGACCCACGCCGTTCGGCTTCAACGGCAGCCTGTCCACGTGGCTGCGTGACGCCGGTTATCGCGTCCTGCCGATGAACTGGGACGCATCCGAACAGGCGAACGGTTTGCCGATGCATCACAAGGACCCGATGGACCGCATGCTGATCGCACTCGCGCTCGACCGTGGCATGACACCGACGATGACATCTTTGCCCGATACGGCGTGAATACGATCTGGTAACAACAATCAATCGTCGTTCGATATGACCGACCCCGCCGTCGTGCCGCCATCGATCACGATCGCCTGGCCGGTCGTGAAGCTGCCGGCCGCCGATGCAAGGAACACCGCCGCGCCGGCGATCTCATCCGGCTCGCCGATCCGTTGCAGCGGCGTATCCCGGGTGCGCTTGCGATACAGCACCGGGTCCTCCCACAACGCCCGAGCAAAGTCCGTCCGCACCAGGCCCGGCGCGATGGCGTTGGCGCGAATGTTCTTCGGTCCCCACTCCACCGCGATGTTGCGCGCCAACTGGATGTCGGCCGCCTTGGACAGCCCATAGGTTCCCAGTTGCGCCGACCCGCGCAGCCCGCCGATCGACGAAATAATGATCACCGCGCCACCCCCGCGCGAGACCATGTGCGGGACCGCCATGTTCGCCAGCCACCAGTTGCTGCGGACATTGGTGTTCATCACCCGGTCGAAGGCGTCATCCGGCATGCCGGCGGCCGGCCCGAGATACGGATTCACCCCGGCGTTCTCCACCAGGATGTCGATCCCGCCGCAGCGCGCCACGGTCTGGTCGACCAACGCCTGAAGCTCCTCCTTGCGCCCGACGTGGCAGGGAATGACCTCCGCCTTGCCGCCCTTCCCGCGGATGGCAGCCGCCACCGCCTCACACGCATCCGCCTTGCGGCTGGACACCACGACCGTCGCCCCGTGCTCCGCCATCCGCGTGGCGATGGCCAGGCCGATGCCCTTGGTGGATCCGGTCACGATGGCGACCTTGCCGGTCAGATCGAACAATGACGACATCCCGTTTTCCCCCTGTTGCTTGCCGGATAGCTACCGGCGAGTATGCTGCCTGTCCAGGGAACGTCAATCAGGCGAGAACAATGCAGAACAGGCGCACCGGCGTTTACAGCCGCGAACAACTCACCCGGCTGCTTCATCCGGCCTCCATCGCGATCATCGGCGCTTCGGCGCGCGCCGGTTCGTTTGGCGAACGCACGCTTTTCAACATGCAGCACTATGCCGGCCGAGCCTATCCGGTGAACGCGCGATACCAGACGATCGGCGAGCACACTTGCTATCCCTCGGTCGGCGATCTGCCGGAAGTGCCGGACTGCGCCGTGATCACCGCCCCGCGCGAGTCCGTGGAAGAAATCGTCCTCGAATGCGCCAAGGCCGGCGTTGGCGGCGCGATCATCTTCGCCTCGGGCTATTCCGAGACCGGAAAGGAAGACCGAACTGTCCAGCAGCACCGCCTGGCAGCGATCGCGCGCGAAACCGGCCTGCGGATCGTCGGCCCGAACTGCATCGGCGTGGTCAACGCGCTGCTCGACAGCCGAGCGACGTTCATGGACATCACACCGATTCCGCGGCCGGAACGAAACGCCGTCGGCATCATCAGCCAGTCGGGCGCGCTGGGGATGGCACTGGCGCAAGGCGTGGTGCGTGGCCTGTCGGTCAGCCACGTGCTGACGTCGGGCAATTCCTGCGACGTGGACATGGCCGATTACGTCAATTACCTGGCAACCGACCCGTCCTGCGGGTCCATCGCCTGCGTGTTCGAGGGCATGGCGACCCCCGATCGCCTGCTGCTGGCAGCGGAAAACGCCTGGGCCGCCGACAAGCCGCTGGCGATTTTCAAGATGGCGACCGGAGAGCAAGGCGCTCAGGCCGCGATGTCGCACACCGGGTCGCTGGCCGGGTCGCACGCGTCGTATCGCGCGATGTTCCGCCGCGCCGGGGCGATCGTTGTGGACGATTTCGAAGCCTTGATGGAAACAGCGGCGTTTTTCGCCAAGGCACCGCCGCCGAAAGCCAAGGGCGTGGCGGTTGTCGCGGCCTCCGGCGGGGCCGCGATCATGGCCGCCGACCGAGCGGAACAGCACAACGTGCCGATGCCGCAACCCACACCAGAGGTCCGAACGATCCTGGAATCGCGGATCCCGGAGTTCGGGTCGTCACGCAACCCCTGTGACGTCACCGCCGCCGTGCTGAGCGACCCCGAATCC
>DATAZJ010000308.1:0-14731 GCA_036272115.1 Rhodopila sp.
CGGCTGCATCTGCTGCAGCCTGGAAGGCGATCTGCTGCGCACCCTGTCCAGCCTGCTGCGCCGCGACCCCAGGCCGGAGTTCATCGTGATCGAAACCAGCGGCGTGGCCGATCCGGCGGATATCGTGCGCAACCTGATGGACCCGGTGATCTGGCGCGAAGCGCCGCTGGAAACGGTGCTGTGCGTGGTCGATGCCTCGGCCCCGGCCATGTCGCTGCAGGACCCGCTGCTACGGTCGCAGGTGCGGGCCGCGGACATCGTGGCGTTGAGCAAGCTGGATCTGGCCGGATCCTCTGAACCCGTGCGCGATGCCGTGAAGGCATTGCGGCCAGGGGCGGTCGTGGTCCAGGCACTGCACGGAGCAGTCCCCCCCGAACTGCTGTTTTCCCCGGATGTCGATCGCCCGCCTTCGGTTCGGGACATGGGACGCCGGCGACCAGCCGCGGAGCGCTTCGAAACGCTGAGTTGGGTCTCGGATCAACCCCTGTCCTTGCCCGCGTTCCAGGCGGCGATCGGGCGCCTGGCGCCACGGCTCGCCCGGGCGAAGGGCATATTCGAGGTAGCGGGCCAGCCCGGCCGGGTCATGGTGTTTCAGTTCGCCGGCGGCCGGGCAACGCTCGCCCCCGGCAGCGTATTGATCCCCGGGACACCACGCGCTCGCGTCGTATTCGTGGCCGAGGTTGGGATGCTGGCAGCCGATGCCCTCAGCAGCGTCATGGACCGGTGTGTTGACACCGTGTGATACCAATCGCCGTTGATGCCGGCCCATCGGCAGCGCCGTGCAACCGTCATGGCGAGCGCAGGCTTCGCCATCCATGCCTTTGTTTCCGCTCGTAAAAGGCGTGGATACCGGCATGCGCCGGCATGACGGATGAAGTCAACAGAAGAGTCTGCATCAACGCCGGCTGGTATGAGATTGCCGAGTTGCCCGAATTAAAAGTCCACGTACCGCTTCGGCAAAACCGCCCGCTTCGGCAACAACCGTGCCGGAAAAGCAATGCGCGACGCCATCCCTCGTCATACGACCGCCCCTCGTCATGCGACCGTCCCTCGTCATGCCGACGTCGGTCGGCATCCACGCCTTCTGCCTTTCCAATCAAAGGGACGGATAACCTTCCCCCACCAGACAATGAGAGGCCGGCTTCAATGTGTCACTCTTCCGGCGAACTGGTATCAAACAAACCTGCAACGTATCGCGCTTCCATAACGCGCGATACTAGACCGATGGCCTTGGCGTTGTCCCGACGGTTGACGCAGCCAGGCTGTCGGCCATCGCCGTGAAATCATCTTCCGCCACAGCAATCTCCTCCTTGATCCGCCGAAGGATGCCGAACCCACCTCGACCCAACTCCGCAAGCTTCTCGGTCAAGACCGCCTGGCGAGACTCAAGCGCCAGCAGCCGGCGCGCATCCGCAACTTTGTCCCATTTCGATTCCATTTCCATCTTGGACCTCAGACCCGCAATCCGGGCGCCCAGCGTTCTGACCCGCTGTTCAAGTTCCGGATACGTTTCTTCCGCGCTCATGACACCTTCTCCATAGTGCTTTTCTTATTTCCGGCCCGTTAGTCGCCCGATCCCGACAGAAGCATCCATGCGATCGGATGGTTCGGCCCACCAGCAGGCCACCGAAAACAAACACCCCAGGCAAAACTGCGACGTATCGCCCTGCAAGAGACTAGGCCGTGATGTGTTGGCCACCATCGACGGGTATGACAGTGCCCGTGATCCGACGCGCACCGTCGCTCACCAGGAACGCAGCCAGGTTGCCCACGTCCTCGATGTCCACCAGATGATGCTCGGGCGCGCGCGCCGCGGCCTCCTCCAGCATCTCATCAAACTGTTCCAGACCGCTGGCCGCCCGCGTTCGTATCGGTCCCGGCGAGATCGCGTGCGCTCGGATGCCCTTCGGTCCAAGCTCCGCCGCCACGTATCGCATGCTGCTCTCCAGCGCCGCCTTGACCGGCCCCATCATGTTGTAATTGGCCACCACCCGCTCAGAGCCATAGAACGTGACCGCCAGCAGGCACCCGCCCGTCGGCATCAGCTTCTCCGCCAGATGCGCCATTCTGATAAAGGAATGGCATGACACGTTCATCGCGGTGTCGAACCCGCCGGTGGAACAATCGGTCACCCGCCCATGCAGATCGTCCCGCGGCGCGAAAGCCACCGAATGCAGCAGAAAGTCGAGCCCACCCCATTCCATCCCAATCCGATCAAACACCGCTTCCAACTGGCCCGGGATCTGCACGTCGCACGGCATGACGATGTCGCATCCAATCCGGTCGGTGACCCTGCGCACGAAGGGCTCTGCCTTGGCGTTCAGATAGGTGGCGGCCAGCCGCGCGCCGCCGCGGGAAAAGATCTCCGCGCAGCCGGCCGCGATGCTGTGTTCGTTCGCAATGCCAACGACCAGCCCGCGCTTGCCACGCAGGTCGACCAGGGCGGATGCCTTCGCCGAAGCGGATTGCGCCATGTCAGACATCGGCGACGCCTCTCACGTCTGCTGCCTCGGCGCCTGTAACGCCGCCCGTTGTCGCGGTCCCGGCCTGCGTCGTTTCAAATGCACCGACCCATCCCTGTCGCAACTGCTCGGTCAGTTGTTGCAGAACCAACAAGGCGCGTTGCGACTCCCTGTGCAAAACCTCCAGCTCGGCCAGCACCAGCGCGTCGGGCGTGTGCGCCTGCGCCAGAAGCGACAGGTCCTGAAGACTGCCGCGGATCAACTCACTGCTGAGATCGATCTGCCTGGCGGCCATCTCCACGAAGCTCCTCATGACCCGCTCATAGCCGCGCGTCAGGCTGACGAACCCACCCGGGCCGCCCAGCAACAACCCGGAGCCGGCGTCGGCTTCTGCTTGAATCCCCTGGTTCGCTTGCATGCTCAGTCTCCATTTACCGTTCGAACCGCCAGCATTTGCCGTTGCTTCAGTCGCTGCATTGAGGTCCCTCAAATCAGCGGCCTATTTTCCGATGATCTGAACGGTGTGCAGCGCGATCATTGCCTCTTCGTCGGTCGGAATGATCCGGACCTCGACGCGGCTGGATGGCGTGCTGATGACCGGCGCACCGTGTGCGTTCGCGGCCGGATCCACCGTGACGCCAAGCCAGCCCAGCCGAGCACAGGTCAGTGCTCGTATTTCCGCCGCGTGCTCGCCGATGCCGGCGGTAAAGACGATGCCGTCGAGCCCGCCAAGTGAACTGACCAGGCCGCCGGCCTCCCGGGCGATGCGGTAGACGAAAACGTCGATCGCAGCCCTGGCAGCGGGGTCGGTGCTCTCCAGCAAACATCGCATGTCGCTGGAGATGCCACCGGACAAACCGAGAAGACCCGATCGACGATACAGCAGGTCCTCGACCTGGCCCGACGTCAGGCCGCGCTCCTGCTCCAGGTACAGCAGCACGCCAGGATCGATGGCGCCGCAGCGTGTCCCCATGACCAGCCCGTCAAGGGCGGTAAATCCCATGGTCGTGTCCACGCTGCGGCCATGCTGCATGGCACACAGGCTGGCGCCGTTGCCCAGATGCGCAGCGATGACCCGGCCCTTCGCCAGTTCCGGCGCCACCCGGCCAAGCTGGCGCGCGATATATTCGTAGGACAGCCCATGAAAGCCGTAGCGCCGCACCCCCAGCGCCTCGAATTCCCGCGGAATGGCGAACCGCGTGGCGGTTGGCGGCATGGTGTGATGGAACGCGGTGTCGAAGCAGGCGACCTGCGGCAGCCCCGGCCGCACGGCGCTGATCGCGCGAATGGGCGCAAGGTTGTGCGGGATGTGCAGTGGCGCCAACGGCACCAGCCCATCCAGCGCCGCCAGCAGCGCCGGCGTCACCCGTTCGGGTTCATGATGCTTCGGACCGCCATGAACCACGCGGTGTCCCACCCCGGCGAGCCTGTCCGCACCCAGATGCGCTTCTATCCAGCCAAGGATGGTTTCCAGCAGCGTGTTGAACGACGGGCGACCGTCCGGCCAACGCCGATCGGCCAGCACCGTCCCGCCGGCACCGTGGGCAACAAAATGCGGTGCCGCATCGATCTCCTCGATCTGTCCATGCAGGGCAACCATAAGATCCCCTGCCGCGCCGACGCGGAACAGTGAGAACTTGATGCTGGACGAGCCCGCGTTGAGCGTCAGGATGGCATCGGCCACGGCTCACACGCCCGCCGCTTTGGCCGCGACGCGGGCTCGGCTGCGTGCGATCAGGACCGCGACCGCGCAGGACGCCAGCCGCGTCCGCTCGCCGTCGGCCCGGCTGGTCAGGATGATCGGGACGCGCGCCCCCAGCACGACCCCTGCCGCGTCCGCGCCGCCCAGAAACGTCAACTGCTTGGCCAGCATGTTGCCGGCCTCCAGATCGGGCACCACAAGGATGTCGGCCTGGCCGGCAACCGGCGAGACGATGTGCTTCTCAGCCGCCGCCTGGGGACTGATCGCGTTGTCGAAGGCCAGCGGCCCATCGACCAGCCCACCGGTAATCTGGCCGCGGTCAGCCATCTTGCACAGCGCCGCCGCATCCAGCGTGGAACGCAGCTTCGGATTCACCACTTCAACCGCCGACAGCAGCGCCACGCGCGGGGCCGCGATCCCCATGATATGCGCAAGATCGATGGCATTCTGGATGATGTCGCGCTTCTGCATCAGGTCCGGCGCGATGTTGACCGCGGCATCCGTCACCAGCAGCGGGCGAGGATAGCTGGGCACGTCCATCAGGTAGACGTGGCTCAATCGGCGGCCCGTCGTCAGCCCGCTATCGGGCGCCAATACGGCGTGCAGCAACTCGTCGGTATGCAGCGACCCCTTCATCAGCAGGGCAGCCTCGCCCCGCTTGACCAAGGTCACCCCGGCAGCCGCCGCGGCCTCGCTGTGCGGGGCATCGACGATGCGGCATTGCGCGATATCGATGCCGCCTTGCTTGGCCGCCGCCTCGATCTTGGCTCTCGGCCCGACCAGGATCGGCACGATCAGCCCCGCGCGCGCCGCCTCGATGGCAGCGCCCAGAGCATTTGCGTCGCACGGATGCACGATTGCGGTCGGCATCGGCTCATCGCCCGCCGCTTCGGCCAGGATGGCACGAAACCGCTCGTGCCGGCTCACCTTCACATCCGGCAGCGCGACCCTGGGGCGCCGCACCTTCGTCAGCGGCGCACGCACCCGGGCGGTGCCGTCGATAACCAGCTTGCCGGCCTGGTTCACGCACCGGCAATCCAGCGTCACGTCGCCCTTCTCCGCGTGCTTCTCCGTCACCCGCAGCGTCGCCGTGACGGTGTCGCCAATGCTGACCGGGGCGCGGAAACGCAAATCCTGGCTTAGATAGATCGTACCGGGACCGGGAAGTTCCGTACCCAGCACGTTCGAGATCAGCCCGGCACTCAGCATGCCGTGGGCGATGATGTGATGGAACATGTCGGTGGCGGCATAGGCGACATCCATGTGCGCCGGGTTCACGTCACCTGATACGAGGGCGAAAAGGTCGATGTCCTGCTGCGTGATGGTTCGCGACAGGCTGGCGCTGTCGCCCACCGCGATCTCGTCAAATGTGCGGTTCTCGATCATATCGGCGCCGAGGTTTTGATCTGGCATCACACCATCCCCCTCAATGTTCGTGGATATAGGCGCCAGGGGCCGCGCAGAGCGCCGGATACCGCGCCGACCCAACGCCGGGCGGGTGGACATCCGGTCCGCACTGGGCGTCCAGCCAGCGGGACCAGTTCGGCCACCAGGACCCTTCGGCCCGATCAGCCGCCTGCATCCATTCATCCGGTCCCAGGTAGCGAGCGCCACGCGTCCGCCGGCTCTGGCGGAAATGGCGGTTCTTGTGGCCGGGCTCGCTGACGACGCCGGCGTTATGCCCGCCGGAGGCCAGCACGAAGGTCAGATCCGTGTCGGTCAGCAAGTTGATCTTGAAGACCGACCGCCATGGCGCGATGTGATCGGTTTCCGTCCCCACGACGAACAGCGGCACGCGAATATCCTCAACCGCGATCGGTCGCCCCGCCACCGGAAACCGTCCCTCGGCCAGCTCGTTGTTCAGGAACAGCCGGTGGAGATATTCGCTGTGCATCCGCGCCGGCATCCGCGTGCCGTCCGCGTTCCAGGCCATCAGGTCGTTGGGATGCTCCCGCTCACCCAGAAGATAGGTCTTTATCAGCCGTGACCAGATCAGGTCGTTGGAGCGCAGTAACTGAAACGCCCCCGCCATCTGCCGGCTGTCGAGATAGCCCTGCGTACGCATCATGTCGTCCAGCAGGGCAAGCTGATCCGCGGTGATGAAAAGTTGCAGCTCGCCGGCCTCGGTGAAATCGGTCTGGGCACACAGCAGCGTCACGCTCGCCAGCCGCTCGTCCCCATCGCGCGCCATCGCCGCCGCCGCGATCGACAGCAATGTGCCACCGAGGCAATACCCGCAGGCATGGATGTTCGCCCCGGCGCAGATATCCGAAACCGCATCGATCGCGTCCATGACGCCAAGCCGCCGGTAATCGTCCAGCGTCGTCTCGCGCATCGCCGCATCCGGGTTGCGCCAGGAAATCGCAAACACCGTGTGCCCCTGCGCGACCAGGTAGCGGATCAGGGAGTTTTCCGGCGACAGGTCCAGAATGTAATACTTCATGATCCACGCCGGCACGATCAGCACCGGCTCCCGCCTGACCTTTGGCAGCACAGGCTCGTATTGGATCAGCTCGATCAGTTCATTGCGCAGCACCACCTTGCCGGGCGTGGCCGCCAGATCGGTCCCGATCCTGAACGCGTCCTTGCCGCACGCCCGTCCCGACAGCATCTCTTGCAGGTCCGTGACAAGATTCTCGGCACCGTCCACGAAGTTCTTGCCGCCGGAACGCAGCGCGGCCGTCAGCACCTCGGGATTGAGCAGCGCCACGTTCGACGGCGACGCCATGTCCATCATCTGCCGGGCAGCGAACGCGACCATCCGCTGATTTGCCGCCGTGACACCCGGCAGCGCGGAGGTGGCTTCCGCCCACCACGCCTCCGCCAGCAGAAACGCTTGCGACACCGCGGCAAATGGCGGCTGCTGCCAGGCAGCGTCATGGAAGCGATGGTCGCCCTCCGCGGTCTGGATCGCGGTGCCGCCGCATGCCGCACCCGCCCATCGCGTCCATTGCCGCGCGGCAAGTCGCGTCAGCTCAAGCTGCCGGCCGGGCGCATTCGCCAAATGGGTGAACCAGTCCTGGAATGCCATCGCGAAACTGGATGCCGATAGGCCGAAGGTGAATTTGCCCTGCGCCGCGTGCAGCCTCTCATCCGGATCGGCGGCGACGGCGGGGCAGGGGCCCTCCATCGTTTGCGATGTCATCGGATTCGCAACTTGTATCGTAATGTTGTTCATCGTCCACTTGTCCCAAATATCTGGCGCGTCTCTTTCGCAACCCACAGGCGACACCGCGCCATGATCAGGCACTGCCGGATTGTTCCGCGATCCGCCGCAGTCTCACCCGATCGAGGATGGCAATGCGTTTCGCCGCCGGCATGGCAATCACCGCGTCATGCTCCAGCTGCGTAAAACTTCGAGATACCGTC
Organism: Rhodopila sp.; assembly: GCA_036272115.1. Taxonomy (GTDB): domain Bacteria; phylum Pseudomonadota; class Alphaproteobacteria; order Acetobacterales; family Acetobacteraceae; genus Rhodopila. Next base: position 7,534 of record DATAZJ010000308.1, read on the forward strand.
TCGATCGTCACGCCGAGGTAGTCGGCGATGTCCTGCCGGTTCATCACAAGTTCGATGAAGCGGTGTCCGGGCCTGTGGCTGTCGTATTGCAGCAGGAAGCCCGCGAGCTTGCTCAGCGCGCAGCGCCGCCCCAACAGCAAAGCGTGCTCCTGCGCCCGCTCGATCCCGCGCAGCGCGTAATCGAGCAGTTGCGACGCGCAGCGATACTCCGCGGCGTCCTGGATGACGCAACGCAGACGCGGATACGCAACCAGCGTGCAATCACCGACGGCCTCGGCCGTCAGCCGGTACTGGCCATCCGGCTCGAAGCCAAACAGATCGCCGGGCCAGTAGAATGCATCGACCTGGCGCTGGCCGTCACCGAGGTAACGGCACGTACGGGCCACACCGCTCAGAACCTTATAGAAACGTTCGGCCCCATCGCCTTCGGCGTATATCCCCGTCCCCGCGGCATACGCATGAACCAGCCCATGGCGGAAAGGAACATCACTTTCCCGAAACGCCGGGCCCGCGACCGGGTGAACGGCACCGTCGAACCCGTCATCGTCGATCGACCCCACAACCGCGGCACTCTGATGTGACAATGAGCCTCTCCCTCTGAAAAGCTTGCATCATCAGAATGGGACGCTCCGTTCACCGGCGAAATTGGATAATGTTCTAAGGGATTCTACGTACCCCGGGACCGGGCCGAACCGCCGCTCAAATTCCCGACCGCGCGACGAACGCCATCTTGACGAGTTCCGAAAGGCTGCCGGCACCCATCTTCATCATCAGGTTGGCCCGATGGACTTCCACTGTCCGTACACTGATCCCCAGATCGAAGCCGATAACCTTGTTCGGGTGACCGGCGATCAAGCCGTCCATGACCTCGCTCTCCCGAACCGAGAGTGTTGCCATCTTCGATCCGATCGCGGCCATCTCGGCGTGATGATCCAGCGCCTTGGCATGCCGGTCGACCGCGGTCGTGATCGCCGCCAGCAGCACATCGTCGTCGAACGGCTTTTCGATGAAATCGACCGCACCCGCCTTCATCGCTTCAACCGCCAGCGGCACATCCCCATTGCCGGTCAGCACGATGACCGGAAACGGCATTCGTCGCGCATTGATCGTACGTTGCAGTTCCAGGCCATCCATGCCCGGCATGCGAACATCGGTGATCACGCATCCCGGCTGCAGCGTCGAGTCCGACAGCAGAAACGCCTCCGCCGATTCATAGACCCGCACCGCATAGCCGGCCGACGTCAGAAGAAAGGCCACGGCCCGCCGCACGGCCGCGTCGTCGTCGATCAGGTGGATAACCGCATCACGCGCCATGGGTCGCGCCCTCGGCCTGGAACACACGCAGCGTCATGCAGAAAACCGTCCCGCCGGCGGGGTTCGGCTCAGCCCAGAGCCGCCCGCCATGCGCCTCCACGATGGTTCTGGAGATGGAAAGACCCACCCCCATTCCTTCCCGCTTCGTCGTCATGAATGGCTGGAACAGATGCTCGGCGATATCGGGGGGAAGTCCCGGCCCGGTGTCGGCCACGCTGACCTTGGCCATGGTGTTCGGCAGTGTCTCGATAGCGACCGTCAGTTCGCGGTTCTGCACCTCCTGCATGGCTTCGATCGCGTTGCGGATCAGATTCAGAACGACCTGTTGTATCTGGATCTTGTCTACCAGCACCAGGACCGTCTCGGCACCCAGCAGAAACGCACTTCGTACCCCCGCTTCCTTCACACCGACCAGCGCCAGGACACTGGCTTCCTCGATCAACTTGGCCAGGTTTTCGATGTTGCGCTCCGTTTCCCCGCGTGAGACGAACGCGCGCAAGCGACGGATGATCTGCCCCGCGCGCAAGGTCTGCGCCGCCGCACGCTCGACAGCGTCGAGGAGCACGCCCTGTTCGACATCCTGTCCGCGCTTCAAAAGCCGTCTGATGCCATTGAGATAGCTGGCAACCGCCGTCAACGGTTGGTTCAATTCATGCGCCAGGGTCGACGCCATTTCGCCCATCGCGGTGTAGCGGGACATGCGGATAAGTTCCGCCTGCAGATCCTGAAGCTGCTGCTGCGCACTCTGCCGCTCCGTCAGGTCGCGCACGAACCCGGTGAAGAAATGACCGTCGCCCGATGCCATCTCTCCGACGGACAGGTCCATCGGAAAGCTCGAGCCGTCCTTCCGCCGCCCCGTGGTCACCCGGCCGCGTCCGATGACCCGTTTCTCACCCGTTTCGAGGTAATGCCGCAGATACTCATCGTGCCGCAGCCGGTCCGGATCGGGCATCAGGATACGCACATTTTTGCCGATCACCTCGCTGGCCGCATAGCCGAACATCCGCCCCGCCGTCTGGCTGAACGACTGGATGACGCCGTGCGGGTCGATGACGACCATCGCGTCGGGCACGGTATCCAGCACCGATTGCAGATGCGCCTCGCGCTCCCGCAGCGCCGCCTCGGCGCGCTTGGCGCCGGTGATGTCCCGAGCGACTTTCGAGGCACCGAGAAGGCGGCCGGAACCGTCATGAACCGGTGAGACGGTGATTGCCACATCGATGATCGCGCCGTCCTTGCGCCGGCGGCGGGTTTCGTAATGTTCGACCCGTTCGCCACGCCTGATTCGGTTGAGGATCTGGGTCGTCTCGTCCTCCTGGCCGGGTGGAAGAAGCAGCGAAATCGGCCGGCCGACCATCTCGCCGGCCTCGTAGCCGAAGACCACCTCCGCACCCCGGTTCCAGTCGGTAACCACGCCATCCAGCGTCTTGCCGACGATGGCGTCGTCCGAGGAGGTCACGATCGCCGCAAGCCGGCTGGTTGCCTCCTCCGCCATCTTGCGGCGGGCCACGTCGATCAGGATGCCGCGAATTTCGGGCTCACCACCCTCTGTTGCCTCTGCCTTGCCCAGCGCCCTGATCCAGGCGGCCGCCGCCCCTGGACGCGCGACCCGGAAATCGACGTCGAAGCTGCCCCCTCGAACCACGCAGGCACGCAATTCCTGGTCGATCGGCTCTCGATCCTCCGCATGGAGAAGCAACAGCACAGCGGCGTAATCGTGCATGCCCTCCACCCCGCAGCCCAGCAGCAACGCCGCCTCCTCGGACAGAAAGACGGCGCCGTCCGCCGGCTTCCACCACCAGACACCCAGCCCCGCCGCCTCCATCGCGCGGCGCATGACCTCCAGACCCGCCTCCGCCAATGCATTGCTCCCGTTGCTCTCTCCGGTCCCTGACGACTGTGCCGGGCTGCCCATCCTTCACACCGCCCGCACCAGCAAATTCAGCCCCGGCCGGACGCCGGACACTGCCTCGCCGCCATCCTCGCGGACTTGCGCCAGATCAAACCCACCACCATCCCCGCATGATCGTCTCCGCACGCCGGGCGATCCGGCGACCGAATTCCCCAGGACGCAAGACAGGCCTCGCATCACACGCGTCACCAGCGCCGTCAGCACAACCAAAGCCACCACCGCCCGACGCCCGAAATCAGTTAATCCCACCACCTGTCCAGGACCCACAGCCGCCCCCACCACCTGTCCAGGACCCACAGCCGCCCCCACCGCCTGTCCAGGACCCACCACAGCCGATCCCACCGCCTGTCCAGGACCCACTGCCGCCCCCACGACCTGTCCAGGACCCATCGAACCAGCCGCCGGGGCACGGTCCTGTCCCCCCGTCATGCCGACGCCGGTCGGCATCCACGACTTCGCCACCGCACACAGCAAAGTCGAGGTTCGCCGACCTCCGCCACCAAGCCGGCGTAGCCGTCAGCCGCACCGCACGTGCGACCGTCATTCCCCGCACGATCCCCGACCGCAACCAAGCATCCGGACCCGAAAACGCCCTCTCACCATTTGCGCTGGATCAATGCCGGGCCCCGCGCCGCATGCCATTCAGCCCGCGTCGATGCTGATTCGGAAAGGCAGGCAACATGGAAGGCATACTTCGGCTTCCGAAGAAGATCCAACGCGACCTCATCTTGCTCGTTCTCGGCAAGATAGGCGCCCTGTGCGTTCTCTATTTCCTGTTCTTCTCGCCGCCACACCGGCCACCGATCGACATTTTGACCCACATCGCCGGCTCGCTGGCGGGACGTTAGGAGCGGACCCATGGACGTCGTGACGCTGTCGCGCCTGCAATTCGGCCTCACGGCCATGTACCACTTTCTCTTCGTTCCCCTGACGCTGGGACTCGCCGTCATCCTGGCGATCATGGAGAGCATCTATGTCACCACCGGCCGCACCATCTGGCGCGACATGGTCAAGTTCTGGGGCATGCTGTTCGGCATCAACTTTGCCATGGGCGTCGCCACCGGCCTCACCATGGAATTCCAGTTCGGCACCAACTGGGCCTACTACGCCCACTATGTCGGCGACATCTTCGGCGCCCCCCTGGCGATCGAGGGCCTCATGGCCTTCTTCCTGGAAGCGACGTTTGTCGGCCTGTTCTTCTTCGGCTGGGGAAGGCTCACCCGCGTCCAGCATCTGGTCGTCACCTGTCTGCTCGCATTGGGCACCAACCTCTCCGCACTATGGATCCTGATCGCCAACGGGTGGATGCAGAACCCCGTCGGCGCCCGCTTCAACCTCGCGACGATGCGCATGGAAGTAACGGATTTTTCGGCCGTGCTGTTCAATCCGGTGGCCCAGGCGAAATTCGTCCATACCGTCTCCGCCGGCTATGTGATCGGGGCGATGTTCGTCATGTCGATCAGCGCGTTCTACCTCCTGCGCGGCCGTAATCGAGGACTCGCCATCAGGTCGATGACGGTCGCCGCCAGCTTCGGTCTCGCGGCCGCCCTCTCCGTCGTCGTCCTCGGCGACGAAAGCGGCTATACCGCCGGGCACAACCAGAAAATGAAGATCGCCGCCATCGAGGCGCTGTGGAAAACCGAGTCCGCGCCCGCATCCTTCACGATCGTCGGACTGCCGGACATGGCAACCCACACCACCAGCTACGCGGTCCGTATCCCCTGGGCGCTCGGGTTGATCGCCACCCGCTCCATCGACGGCCAGGTCACCGGCATCGACGACCTCGTCCAGCAATCCGCCCAACGCATCCAGAGCGGGATCGTCGCCTACAAAGCCATGGAGGACCTGCGCAAATCCCCCGATGACGCCGCTCTCAAAACGACTTTCGCCGCGCACGTGAACGACCTCGGCTACGCCCTGCTGCTGAAACGCTATACGCCGAACGTCACGGATGCGACCCCGGCCCAAATCCAGGCCGCCGCCTGGTACACCGTGCCGCCGGTCCCGGAACTGTTCTGGAGCTTTCGGGTAATGGTCGGACTGGGTTTCTACTTCATCGCCCTGTTCGCCACGATGTTCTGGGTCGCCTCGAAACGCCAGATCGAGCAGCGCCGTTGGCTGCTGCACGTCTGCCTGTGGTCGCTGCCGCTGCCCTGGATCGCCGCGGAGGTCGGCTGGTACGTCGCCGAGGGTGGACGCCAGCCTTGGACCATTGATGGCGTGCTGCCGACCTTCCTTTCAGCATCGAGTGTCCCCGCGACCGACGTCATCCTCTCGCTGGCCGGCTTCGTCCTGTTCTACTCGGTGCTGGCGGTCGTCGAGCTGTACCTGATGGTGCGCACTATCCGTCACGGCCCCGACGCCCTGCTGCTGCCGAACGAACCGGCGCCGGCGCTTTTGGTCACTTCGCCTCACCCCGCGGAATAGGAGCCGATCCATGCCCGAATATGAAATCTTCCGCCTGCTCTGGTGGGCCCTCCTCGGCATTCTGCTGATCGGCATCGCGGTCATGGATGGCTTCGACATGGGCGTCGCCATTCTGCTGCCGCTGGTAGGGCGGACGGATATGGAGCGTCGCGTGGTCATCAACACCGTGGGACCCGTCTGGGAAGGCAACCAGGTCTGGCTGGTCCTCGGCGCGGGCGCGATCTTCGCGGCCTTCCCGCCGCTCTACGGGGTCGCCTTCTCCGGCTTCTACCTCGCCATGCTGCTGCTGCTCTGCTCGCTCATCCTGCGGCCCGTCGGCTTCAAGTTTCGCAGCAAACTTCCCGGAACGCGCTGGCGCGGCACCTGGGACACGGCGCTGTTCCTTGGCGGCCTCGTCCCCGCGCTCGTGTTCGGGGTCGCGTTCGGCAATGCACTGCAAGGCGTGCCGTTCCGGTTCGATCCCATGTTGCGGATGACCTACACCGGCACGCTTTGGGCGCTGTTCAATCCGTTCGCGCTGCTATGCGGACTGCTCAGCGTCGCGATGATGGTGCTGCACGGGGCCGCCTATCTCGGCTGCAAGACAAAGGGAGCGGTCAGCACGCGTGCCCGGCGCTACGGCACCTTTGCCGGCATCGCAACGATCATCCTTTTCGCGGTCGGCGGACTCTGGGCGATCCGGCTACCCGGATTCGTTCTGACGGCGTTCGCCGGCGTGGACGCGCCGTCCAACCCGATCGGCCAGGTCGTGACCCGGCAGGCCGGCGCGCTGCTGAACAACTTCGCCGTCAATCCCTGGATGCGGACGGCGCCTGTCCTGGGCGTTCTGGCCGCCATCGTCGCCGTAACGCTGTTGCGCCCCGGCCGCCATCCGGTCCTCGCATTCCTGGCCAGTGGCCTGTCCATCGCCGGAATCATCGCCACGGCCGGACTCAGCCTGTTTCCGTTCATGCTGCCGTCATCCCTCGACCCGGCGTCCAGCCTGACGCTGTGGAACGCGTCGTCCAGTCTCACGACGCTGATCGTCATGACCATCGCGACGGCGATCTTCCTGCCGATCATCATCGCCTACACCGCCTGGGTCTATCGGGTTCTGCGCGGCCCGGTCACCGCGGAGCAGATCACCCGCGACTCGCGCACCGCCTATTGAAAAAGGAGCAAAACCGATGTGGTACTTCACCTGGATTCTCGGCCTGGGGCTCGCCTGCTCCTTTGCGGCGCTCAATGCCATGTGGCTCGAGCTCTCGCCGGGCAAAGGGCTCCCCGACTAAAGACCTGGGGATAAATGATACCAATCGCCCTTGATGCAGACTCGTCGGTTGACCCCGTCCGTCATGCCGGCGCATGCCGGTATCCACGCCTTTTACGAGCGGAAACAAAGGCATGGATGGCGAGCCTGCGCTCGCCATGAGTGCGTCCGTGAGGACGCTTTGTCAGCACGGTGGAAGTCCGTGTCTGGGTTGGTCGCAGCCCAGAAATTGAAGGTAACTGCGTCGCCGCGAGGCGGGGTTGAGAGCAACCGGAGGTGAACCGGCAGTCCGTAGG
>DATAZJ010000309.1:0-4980 GCA_036272115.1 Rhodopila sp.
CAACGACAGCATCAACGCCTGTGAGGGATACAACACCATCATCGGCGACAACGGCGCGATGTACTTCACCGGCTGGAGCCCGCAGCCCGGCGACAACTGCAACTGGCTCAGCTTCCAGAACAGCATGCTGTATTACGTGACCAGCTCCGATCCGAGCAGCGGCGGCAACGACACGATCACCACGGGCGACGCCGGGAACATCATCATCGGCGGCTCCGGCAACAACGCCATCACGGCCGGCGACGGCGGCAACACAGTGATCGGTGCCAACGGCAATGTCAGCCTGCTGGCGCCCGGCCTGGACGGCACGGTCCAAACCAGCGATCCGGCCTATGGCGGCAACAACAACATCACCACCGGGATAGGCAACGACCGGATCCTGGGCGGCACCGGCAGCAACATGATCACCGATGCCGGCGGCAGCAACGTCATCTTCGGTGCCGACGGTGTGCTGAACTTCGTCCAGGACACGATCGAAGGTGACAGCACGCTGCTGGCGTTCAGCGGGCAGAGCTGTCTCGCGCCGGACGAGGAGTGGACGATCTACACCGACGGGCTGCTGGTATCGGCCGTCTCGACCGACACCAACGCGGGCGGAACCGACACCATCATCGCCGGCGACGGGCAGAACCTGATCGTCGGTGGCTACGGCTCCAGCACGATCACCGCGGGCAACGGGCAGAACATCATCATCGGCGGCAACGGGATGGTGAACTTCGCCGGTGCGGGCATGCTCAGCCTGGTCGAGAGCACGGTGCCGGTGCCCTCCACCGCCAGCAACACGATCACCGCCGGCGATGGCAACAACATCATCATCGGCGGGGTCGGTTCGGACACGATCACCGCCGGCAACGGCATGGATGTGGTGTTCGGCGATGCCGGCGAGGTCACCTTCAGCCACTTCAACCGCTACAGTGTCGAAAGTCAGTTTGCCGACAGTCAATCTGTTGGGGATCAGTCCTTCGATGCGGTGGACGACACGGTCTATGCCACGGCGCTGACGATCTATCCGACGGTAGGCGGCACCGACACGATCACGCTGGGTTCCGGCAACGTGGTGGTGTTCGGCGGCACCGGCAACGACATCATCACCACCGCCGGGGTCATGGGCAGCTCGACCAACGGCGACCACGACTCCGACGACCCGCCGAGTGTCACGATCAACGCCGGCGGCAGCCAGTACGTCATCTTCGGCGGCGACGGCCAGGTGGTGTTCAGCTCCGGCGGCTGGGTGACATCCGCGACGCTAACCTTCCCGCAGTTCAGCGGCACGGACACCATCACCATCGGCTCCAGCCCCAGCGTCGTGCTGCAAGGCGTGGCGGATGGGGAGATCTCGATCGGACCGGCGCCGACGCCGCAGTTCGCTGCCGCACCGGCGCCGGCCGGGCAGAATACCAGCCCCGGCCTGACAGCGAGTGAACTGCAGCCGATCGTGGTCGAAGCCGAGGCGATCTGGGCCAGGGCGCTTGGCGCCGACGCTTCCCGGCTGGCGATCCTCAACGGGATCACCGTGCAGGTCGGCGATCTGCCTGGCGAGCTGATCGGCGGCACCATCGGCGACACGATCTATATCGACCGCACGGCCGACGGCTGGGGCTGGTTCATCGATCCGACCGCGGCGGGCAATGCCGAGTTCCAGGCAACGTCGATCCCCGGCGTCCTGACGGCGACCCAGGGCAGCGCCGCGTCCGGGCATATGGACCTGCTGTCCACGGTGTTGCACGAGATGGGCAATGCCATGGGCTTCCCCGAGGACACCGGTCAGGATGTCACCGGCAATGTGCTGACGCCGGGCACCCGCCGCCTGCCGCTGGCGGAGGGTGACACCGGGGCGGCCCCCAAGGTCCCGGTGATCGACTGGAGCATCACCAACAGCGCGGCGGTCGACCCGCCGGTGCAGCTCAACGCGGGTGACCCGTCCTGGATCGACAGCTTCGTCAACAACCTCGGCCAGAACGGCAAGCACCACGGCGTCAACAGCAGCCTTCGGATCAAGCTGGGGTAATCCCGGCTGGTCTGCGGGCGCAGTCCTCGCGATCGATGGCCGGGTCTCGTCCCGGCCATCGATCCGGTGGGGCCATCGGCTGCTCCGGGGCCGGAGGCGGTTGGGGCCGGAGGCGGCGGCCCAGGTCGGGGCTGGTCGGATCGGGGCGGGCCGGATCAGGGCGGGCCGGATCGGGGCGGGCCGGATTACGATGACGGCGCGCAAACGACGCCCGCACAACCGCTGCGGCCCGGCAGGCTGAGACCGGAATTATAGACTTGCCGCATTAAGTGCGGTGCATGCTACAAAGTGGGACGTTTCAGGAGACCGTTTGCGCATGACCACCCAGCTCTTGATCTACAAAACGGCGGTCCCTGTCTCACGGGCCCGCCATGCCGACTGGTTCGTGGAAACAACACCCAATTACGCGTTCAGCGGCGAGGTCAACTCGGTGCCGCTGATGGCGGTCGAATTTCCTCAGGCCGCGGCCGAATACGCCATCGTCTTCGCCGGTTCGGACAACGAAATTCTGCCCGCGGTCATCCTGGGCGTCCGCGGCGATGAGAACCTGTTCATCGGCCGCGACGCGCAATGGAGCGCCCGCTACATCCCGGCCTTCGTCCGTCGCTATCCGTTCGTCTTCTCGCGCACCGACGATCGTTTCCTGCTGTGCGTGGATGAGGAATTTCCCGGCATCAACCAGGAAGGCCGCGGCCAGCCGCTGTTCGCATCCGACGGCAAGCCAAGCCCCTACCTCGACAATGTGCTGAAGTTCCTGCAGGAGTACCAGGCACAGTTCCTGCGCACCCAGCGGTTCTGCGCCCGTCTCAAGGAACTCGATTTGCTGGAGCCGATGCAGGCACAGGTCACCATCGACGATGGCCGGCGGCTGTCGCTTGGCGGCTTCATGGCAATCAACCGGGAGAAGGTGAAGGCGCTGCCCGGCGACAAGCTGGCCGAAATGGCCAAGACCGATGAGCTCGAGCTGATCTATCTGCACCTGCAATCCATGCGCAACTTCGATCGTCTGCGTGATCGCCTGGAAGTCGTGCAGAATGAAAAGCGGGAGCAGGCCGCGGCCGAAACGTTCGGCGCCGAGGAGGTGGACCCCGGGGATGAACGCCTGGCGCCGGTGCACTGAGCTTTTCCGGTGTGCCGGCCGGCGCTGCATCGCTGACCGGCACACCCGGACCGCATCAGGCGGGGCCTCATCAGGCAAAACCGCATCAGGCGAAACCGCATCAGGCGAAACCGCATCAGGCGGGGCCGCATCGACCACACCGGCGCACGATGCGTGATGCATGGCAACACGAGGCAAAATCATCACCATCACGAACCGGCAAGTATTATAACACCCGAATTCCGCCTCTCCGGCGCGTGCCCCTGGCGCGTGCCCCCGGGGCATGTTCCCCCGCAACGTCGTCCCAGGCGCCAGTCAAAAGCACCCGATGGCCAGCACCGCATCCATCTACTCTTTGGCAACCGAGGAACGCGCGCGCGCCGAATCATCGGCCTGGGCGCGGTTTTCCAACGCCCGCGACCGCACCGAATTCTGTATCAGCTGGCTGGCCATCCTGTGCGCGCAGATCGACCGTGTCAGCGGCGGGGTCGTGCTGCTGGGACCGGATGCCGAGGGCGCCTATGTTCCGGCAGCGATCTGGCCCGATCCGTCGCATGACCTGAGCCACCTCGGCACCGCAGCCGAACGGGTGCTGGTGGAACGGCGCGGCATCGTCGTTGCCGCCAGCGGAAAATCCGGCCCTCTCCGCGACCAGCCGGCCCATGTCGGCTATCCGATCGAGGTCTCGGGCGTGCTGCACGGCGCCGTCGTGCTGGATATCGCTCCCGGCCCCGAGGCATCGTTGCAGCGTGCGCTGCGCCTGGTGCACTGGGCCAGCGCCTGGCTCATCGACCAGTTCCGTCAGCAGGAACTGGCGGAGCGGGACGCCCGGGTGACCCGGCTCGCGCTGGCGATGGACCTGGTGGCGACCGCGGTGCAGGAACGCCGCCTCGCCCCGGCCGCACTCGCGGTGGCCAACGAGATCGCCGGCCGGCTGAAATGCGACCGCGTCAGCATCGGCTTCGAAAGGTCGGGCGAGATCAAGGTCGAAGCGATCTCCAACACGGCGATCTTCGACGCCCGCATGAGTCTCGTCCGGCTGATCAGCGACGCGATGGATGAGGTGCTCGATCTCGATGCCGCGCTGGTCTGGCCGCCCCGGCCCGAAGATGAGCACGGCGCCATCGCCCATGCCGAACTCGCGCGCGAACTGAAGGACGGCGCGGTCTGTTCGGTGCCGCTGCTGGAAGACGGCCACGCCGTCGGCGTGATCACCCTGGAACGTTCGGCCCATGACCTGTTCGACCCGGAAACCGTCGAGCTGTGCAAGACGGCCGGCGGGTTGCTGGGGCCGATCCTCAGCCTGAAGCGTGACAATGAGCGTGGCGGGCTGCGGCGAATGCGCGAGGGCGTCGCCGAAAAGCTCCAGGTGCTGTTCGGGCCGCGCCATCCCGGGGTCAAGCTGGTGGCGCTGGTGCTTGCCAGCCTGGTGGTCTTTTTCAGCTTCGCCACCGGCACCTACCGCGTGCCGGCCAAGACGGTGGTGGAGGGTGCGGTCCAGCGTGCGGCGGTGGCGCCGTTCGACGGCCACATCGCGCAAAGCTTCGTCCGAGCAGGCGATACGGTTCAGGCCGGGCAGGTGCTGTGCCGGCTCGACGATCGCGACCTCAAGCTCGATTATGCGCGGCTGAGCTCGGAACGTGAGCAGGGCATCAGCAAACAGCGTCAGGCGCTGGCCAGCCAGGACCGCGGGCAGATGATGGTGGTCGCGGCGCAGATCGCGCAGACCGACGCGGAGCTGTCGCTGATCAAGGACAAGCTGGCGCGCGCGACCCTGCTGGCCCCGTTCGACGGCGTCGTGGTGTCCGGCGACCTCAACCAGTTGCTCGGCACGCCGGTCGAACAGGGCAAGCTGCTGTTCCAGATCGCGCCG
>DATAZJ010000310.1:0-5790 GCA_036272115.1 Rhodopila sp.
ACCGCCGTGCGCGACGCCAGCGACGCGGTGGATCGCGCGGAGACTGACCTGCTGCGCGAACGTGAGGACCGGGCCGCGCTGGAACGCGGACTGCTGCTGGCGGCGGTGATCGCCTCGCTGTTGGCGGCCGGCGTGCTGGCCTGGTTCGTGCTCGCCTCCAGCCGGCGCAGCCTGGATCTGTTGGAGGAGCGTAACGACGCGCTCAACAGCGAGATGGAGCGCCGCATGGGCGCCGAGGCGCAGCTGCGCCAGGCGCAGAAGATGGAGGCCATGGGCCAGCTCACCGGCGGCGTGGCGCACGACTTCAACAACATGCTGGCGATCATCATCGGCAACCTCGATCTGTTGCAACGGCGCTTGCCCAAGACCGACGCGAAGCTGGCCGCCTATGTGGACAATGCACTGGGCGGCGCGCGACGCGCGGCGACCCTCACCCAGAGTTTACTCGCCTTCTCACGACAACAACCGCTGGATCCCAAGGCGCTGGACGTCAACCGCACGGTGGCGGAGATCTCGCGCCTGTTCCGTCGCACGCTGGGCGAGGCGGTGACCATTGAGACCGTGCTCGCGGGCGGGCTGTGGCTGGCCCATATCGACGGCGCGCAACTCGAGAGCGCGATGCTGAACCTCGCGGTCAATGCCCGCGACGCCATGCCCGACGGCGGCAAGCTGACCATCGAGACAGCCAACACCTATCTCGACGACGCCTATGCCGAGCGCGACAGCACCGTAACGCCGGGCCAGTACGTGATGGTGGCCTTCACCGATACGGGCTCGGGCATTCCCCTGGCCATCCTGGAGCGGGTGTTCGATCCGTTCTTCACCACGAAGGAGCCCGGCAAGGGAACCGGCCTGGGTCTCAGCCAGGTGCACGGGTTTCTGAAACAGTCGCGCGGGCACGTGAAGGTCTACAGCGAGCCCTCCATCGGCACGACGGTGAAACTATACCTCCCCCGCGCCGAGGGTCCGGACGTGGCCGCAGCGGCGCCGGCCCTGATCATCGAGCGCGGCGACCCGACCAAGGCGCTGACCCTTGTGGTGGAAGACGACGCGGCGGTGCGCGCCTTTGCGTGCGATGCGCTGCGCGATCTGGGCCATCGCGTGATCGAGGCGGACAATGTTCAGAACGCCATCGCGCAACTCAAGGCGCAGCCGGAGATCGAGCTGATCCTCACCGATGTGGTCATGCCCGGGGGCACGGGCCGCGTGCTGGCGGAAGAGGCGCAGAAGCTGCGGCCTGGCCTGCCGGTGATCTTCATGACCGGCTATACCCGCAACGCCATCGTGCACAACGGCGTGCTCGATGCGGGCTCGCGGTTGTTGAGCAAGCCCTTCACCCTCGCGCAACTGGCGGCGAAGGTGAAGGAGGCCTTAGCGGGCGACTGAGACGCGGTTGCGTCAGTTCGAGAACGTCGGCTGTGTGCCGATGACGCAGATGATGTAGCTCATGGCCACGAAGGGCTGGCGGTTTTCGTGGCCCGCGCCGGCGCCGATGTTTTGCACCGCGTTGGGCGACAGCGGATAGGAGCCGACGCCGACACCCGCCTCATCGTCCGTGTCCACGGAGACCTGGACGAACGGAAGCGAGTTCTGCGGGTTGCCGAGCCACGCGCCGCCCGAGGGCGGATCGTCCTGGCGCCCGGCGCCGGCGCGGCCGCCGTTCCAGCAATAGAGATCGTGGGTGTGCACCGGCATCTGGTCAGCGCCGAGGGCGACCGCATCTTCGCCGAAGCTCTGGCCGATGACACGCGAACTCAACCCGGGTCCTGTCCCCTGCCCCACCGCCGCGCGATGCGTGAGGTTCGGCAGGCGGAAGTTGGTCACGCCGTCGCCGCCGTAATAGTTCGAGATCAGCGAAAACAGCGCCGGATAGGCCTGCACGTTCAGCTGCCGGCCGTCGCACGGCAAGAAGCCCGACGGCAGGGGTCCGCCGGCCATGATCTGGATTTCACCGAGAAAGAATTCGCTCATGGCAGGGCCCTGGGAACGGAGGAAGAGGACGGCGCGATCACGCGGTTCACGCCGGCGGCGGTTGGCCCTGGAAGGCGATGCAGAACGAGATCACCTGGCTCGGCATCATGTTGTCGTGCGGCTGGGCGCCGCCGGTGAGGCCAAGTGCTGTGGGCGACATGGTCTGGCGCGCGCCCTGGCTCGTATCGACGAAGTACATGGCGTCGTTGTTCACCTCGCCCAGCAAGGTCTGCTGGTTCGGCGTGCCAACCGTGCCGTTCGAGGTGCTGGCGACAAAGACGTGGGTGTGACTTGGGATTTGCGTCGCGTTCAGCGACACCTCCTCCCAACCCGTCACCAGGCCCAGCGGCCAGCCCTGGTTCGGCACCTGGTGCACCGGCGTGCGACCGCGCATGTCGGGCACGGAAAACACCGTTGATCCATCACCGCCAAAGGTGGTCCCGATCTTGGCGTAAAGCGCGCCATAGGCGCCGCTCAACGGATAGCTGGCGCCATCGCAGGCCAGCCAGCCATCGGGGATCTTGGGAAAGGCGAACATCCGGATTTCGCCGATGACAGGATCAGACAAGATCAGCACTCCCGAAGAGATATGAGGGCCGCGCCGTGCGCGATTTCAGGCTTTTGGCTCAAGCTTCGGGAAAATCCCCGGCCAGCGCGATGTTGTAGTTGAGCGCGAGCGACGGCTGCATGTTGTGGTGCCACTGATTGCCGCCGCTGTTACCCACCTGGCCCTGGCCGGTCACCAGATTGGCCGGCGCATTGGGCGGCGCGTAGATCAGCTCGAGCGCGCTCACGCCGCCCTGGACATAGGCGCCGCCATGCAACGCGCCGTAGGGATTGTTGGTCGTGCCCTGCAGAGAGGAACCGTTCCACTGGTGGGTGTGGGACGGCAGGTTCGCGGTGGACAGCTGCACGTCGGAGCCGCCGCCTGCCTGGCCCATCGCATAGGCCTGGGGTTGCCATGCGGGATCCTGCGACGCCCCCGCCCCCACCACGGTGGAGAATGACATGTTGGGAAGTGCAAAAGTCGACGACCCGTTGCCGCCGTAAGCCGTGCCCAACACGCTGAACAGCGCACTGTTCTGAGCGACAGGCAGCACCTGGCCGTCACAGCGGGCGAAGGTGTTGGAGTTCCAGACGAACCCGGTCAGCAGAATCTGACCGATGAAATATTCGCTCAACGCGTCCCCCCAGGGTTCAACGAACAACGGTATGGGGACGCTAGGCGCGTCGTTGGGCAATAGCGAGGGAATTCATCACCGCATCGAACATAAAGCTGAGCGGGACGAACGCGCGTCAGCGGAAGGTCGGAAATTCGCCCGCCAGCGAAATCGCATAGGTCATGGCCAATAGCGGCGAACGGTTCTCGTGCGACGCGCTGGGCGCGAAGCCGAAGGCTTAGAGCCGGATCTCAAGAGGCCTTGAGCGGGACCTGACCGACCGCCTCGCGGCTAGTCGGGCGGGAACACGGGGAACTCGCCGGCGAGCGAGATCGCATAGGTCATGGCGATCGAGGGCGACCGGTTTTCATGCTGAGAATTGCCGCCCGATCTGCCGATGGCGTCGGGGCTTTGCATCACGTTGGCCGTAGCGTTGACCGCGAACAAGGTCGAATTGAGCGCCCGCGCCCCGCGATATCCGGGGTACACCGTATCAACGAGATCGGTGGGAACGCGATCCGTGAAGGCGGCGATCGAGTGGTTGTGCGCCGGCATGTTGTCGGCCGTCATCGCCACGAAATTCTTGCCGAAAGCGCCGCCGAGGCTGCGCTCAGACAGACCCTGGCCCTGCCCCTGGTTGCACGCCACGCGATTTACGAAGTTCGGCAAACGAAAGTGCTGCGTTCCGTCACCGCCATAATAGGTGCCGATGAGGCTGAACAAGGCCGCGGACTGGCCGACGTTGAGCTGCGCGCCGTCGCAGAACGCCCACTGGGCGGTGGAGGCGCCGGGCGCGAACCCGAAGGCGTAGATCTGGATTTCACCGAGATAGGGCTGGGGCATGACGGTCTCCGGTCGCTCAGCTCACTGGGAGCCCGTGTAGGCGATGCAGAAATTGACGGGCAAGGTGGGCATGCAGTTGTCGTGCGGTGATCCGCCGCCGCTCTGACTCACGGCGTCCGGCGACATGATCGCGGGCGTGCCCACGCCCGGCATCAGCCAGTCCGCGTCGGAGGGCGGATTGCCGAGCAGGGTCTGCTGCGAGTGGGGCGTGTCGGTGACGGCCAGGTTCGCCAGCGCGACGAAGGCATGGTTATGGCTTGGCAAGTTGTTCGCCGTCAGGGTCACCGTCTCGGTCCCGCCAGGCTGACCGAGCGCATAGCCGCTGCCATCGTGAAACGGAATGCGGCTGCGCATGTCCGGCACGGCGAAATTGACGCCCGAGCCGCCATAGGTGTAGCCGATGCGGTTGAACAGGTCCGGATATTGCGACGTTGTGTACTGGGCGCCGTCGCAGAGCAGCCAACCATAGGGCGCCTTTGGAAAGCTCATCAGCCGGATTTCACCGATCATCATGTCAGCCATGAATCTCTTCCTGTCTTGAAGCGCGAGACCCGAGGGTCATGCGTGGCTCAGCGGCTCGGGTAGACGCCGCTGAGCGCAATGCTGAAACAGACCGCCAGATACGGCTGCAGATTGGGGTGCGGCGTTCCCAGGCCGGTGAAGCCGATGTGAGTGTTGTCCAGGACGCACTGGGTGTTGCCCTGGGCTTCGGTCGCATAGATCAGGCTGGTCCCGCCCCCTTGGATCGCCGCCTGACCGTGCAGATTGTTGGTGGGGTCGTTGACGCTGCCCGCGCTCGAGGTCCCCTGCCACATGTGATTATGATTGAGCATGGTCCCGACGGTCAGCGCGACCTCAGCGGCGCCCACGCGCTGGCCCGTGTCATAGGGCTGCGGCTGCCAGGCGCCGTCCTGAGAGGCTTGCGCGCCCACCGGCGACCCACCACGCAGGTCCGGCAGGGCGAAGTTGCTGATGCCATTGCCGCCGTAGTTGGTGCCGAGGAGGCTGAATAGCGTCTGCTGCTGATTTATCGGCAGCAACGCTCCGTCGCATCGGGCGAACTGAGGGTTACTCAAATCCTGACCGGTCATCACGATTTGGCCTACGAAGACGTCCGCCATGCCGCCTCTCCGATTACGATGCTCGCCAAGCCTTAGGAGACCTTCGCGCCGCAGGCGAGTAAAAAATGTGCGTGCAAACGCATCTTAAGCTTACCCATGAGGTAACACGTTGGAACGGCTGAATTAGTGCCGCTGCGTCAGTCTGGAAAACTCGGAAATATTCCTGAAAGCGATATGCAATAGGTCATGGCCAGGATGGGCGAGCGGTTCTCGTGCGGGCCGCCAGGCCCGTATTGATCCACCACCATGGGGTGCTGAGGCGTGTCCGCGGGCGAACCCGGAGCGGCGAAGAGCGTCGCCATCTGACCCTTTGTGGCGCGATAGTTGGGATAGACCACCGGTGAGGTGTCGCCGCCCCCGCGCTCATCCCAGATCTGCAGGGAGTGATTGTGCGCGGGCATGGAATTGACGTCGAGGCGCACGCCGCTCTGACCGAAAGTCTGGCCCACGTTGCGCGGGCTGAGACCTGGGCCTTGGCCCTGATTGCACGGCGTGCGGTTCATCAGGTTCGGCAGGCGGAAATTGGTCACCCCGTCGCCGCCGTAATAGGTGGAGATCAGCGAATACAGAGAACTCGCCTGGGAGATCGTCAACTGGGCGCCGTCACATTGCGCCCAACCGTTCGAATCCTTGGGCGGAAAGCCGAAGGCGAAGAGCTGAATCTCGGCGAGATAGGGTTGGGGCATGGGGACTCC
>DATAZJ010000311.1:0-2852 GCA_036272115.1 Rhodopila sp.
ATAAGTGGGCCCAATCCGGTCACGTGGCCACGGCGGCGCGTGCGATGTCGCCTGCATCGCCGATATTCTCGACGTTCCAGCACAGGCCGATGAGATGCCGGGCACGGTCGTCGGGCAGGATATTGGTGACAAGATTGGTGAATTTCGCCTCCAACTGATGATCGCTCATGGGTACTTCGACGCTGCCGACGGCATGGGTGATGAAACGGGTCAGCACGCGACCGTCCTTGAGCTTGATCGTGACCCGGGCCTGGTCCTGTGCCAGCGATTTGTCGATTGTCGTATCGACACGGTCGCGCAATGCGACCGCCACCGGATCGGTCACCGCCGCGTCGCTGAACTGGGCTTCACCCGCCTGTCCGGCGATGATGGCGATCGCCGCCGCATAGTAGACGCTGAACTTGCCTTCCAGGCCGGTTCTCGGGTTTCGCTTTGATGTCAGTTCCAGTACGATCGGATGAACCGCCAGGTCGATACGCTCGATCATGTCGGGGGTCAGCTTGTTCTCGTTACGCAGTTGGATGCAGCCGTCGATCACCGCATGCACGACCAGTCCGCAGGCGAACGGCTTGTAGCTGTTGCGGAAGATCTCATAGGTCTTGCCCAGGTTTTCAGTGATCGCGTCATAGTGCTGCTCGGTGCTGAGGACGTTGGCCCAGCCGCGTTTTGCCTCGATCCCGTGCAGCGAGCTGGTGTATCCCTTTTCCGCCAACAGTGCCGCCAGCATGCCATTCTGCGCCGCTCGGCCTGGATGAAAGCTTTTCGTCATCGAACCGAACATCTCCCGCAGCCCGACCGGTTGTGTCGCGGCCAGACCGATCGCGTGGCACATCCGCGTCTGGTCGAGTCCCAGCAGCTTGCCGGTGGCCACGGCGGCGCCGAAACCGCCGGCCGCACCCGTGGCGTGCCATCCCACATTCTGCATCGCCGGCGTAACGCACCGGGCGATGCGGCATTCCGCCTCGATGCCCAGGACCATGGCGTTGACGAAATCGCAGCCGCTGATCTTGCGATATTCCGCCATCGCCAGCAGCGCGGGAACGACGGGCGCGGACGGATGCACCGCGGTCAGCAGGTCGGTGTCGTCGAAATCGAACACATGCGAACTGATGCCGTTCAGCAGCGCCGCGCTCATGATGTCCAGGCGTTCCTTGCGACCGAACAGTCCGGCTTGCGGCGGACCGGAGAACGGAGCGACGGCGGCCAGCGCGATCTCGATCGTTTCGTGGTGCGATCCGCCGACGGCGACCCCCATCCAGTTCAGCAAGGACCGGGCGGCTTCCTTGCGGGCGGCCGCCGGCAGGTCCTCGAAACGGGCGGCGACGATGTAGCGGGCGAGGGTGCCGGTGGCATCGGGAGGTGCCGCCTGAGCGGCGGCGGAGGCCGGCGGTGCGATGCCGGTCGCGGCCGTGGTGCCGACAAGCGCGGTGTTGCGAATGAAAGAGCGCCGGTTCATGGCTTTCCTACCCGGTTTGATTGTTGGCGGGAAAGGTGCGCTGGCTGGCGTTGTCGGGCAAGGGTGAGGCGCCGATCGCCCATCTTCGTTTCGGGCCCGAGCCTCATGCAAGAGGCAATTGCACCCTCATTCTGCCGCCGGGTTTACCGGTCCCCGCCGAACGCGGCCCGCCGAGCCTCGGTCGCCAGCCGGTCGGCGCGCTCGTTCATGTCGTTGCCGTCATGGCCGCGTACCCATTTCCAGTCCACCCGGTGCACAGCCGCCGCGGCCAGGATGCGCTTCCACAGATCGATGTTGGCGACGGGATCGCCGGTGGCGTTGCGCCAGTTCTTGCGCACCCACCCCGTGCTCCAGCGGGTGATGCCGTTCTTCAGGTATTGGCTGTCGGTATGGACGATCACGTGGCAGGGGCGCTTCAGCGATTCCAGCGCCTCGGCCGCCGCGGTCAGTTCCATGCGGTTGTTGGTCGTTGCGGCCTCGGCGCCGGACAGTTCCTTCACCACATTGCGAAACGTCAGGATCGCCGACCAGCCGCCGGGGCCGGGGTTCGGCTTGCAGCCGCCATCGGTCCAGATCTTCACGACGCTGTCGGGGTCCGCCGGCAGCGAAACGATGATGTCGTCAGATGCCATAGGCACGCCCATCGGTGGCCGACAGGTGGAAGCGCAACCGGCGCAGATACTCCAGCGGGTCCTTGCGCGTGACCATCGCGCCGGGCGGGGTGTTCAGCCAGTCGTACAGCCGGGTCAGCAGGAAGCGGATCGCGGCACCCTGGCACAGCACCGGCAGCGCCGCCTGTTCCGCCGCCGACAGCGGCCGGAGGCTCTGGTAGGCGGCCAGCAGCGCCTTGCTCTTGGTCACGTTGAAGGAGAAATCCGGCTCGAAGCACCAGGCGTTGAGGCAGACGGCAACGTCGTAGGCCAGCAGGTCGGTGGCGGCGAAGTAGAAGTCGATGACGCCGGACAGCCGGTCGTCGAGGAAGAAGACGTTGTCGGGGAACAGATCGGCATGGATATGACCCACCGGCAGCGACGACGGCCACGTGTCCAGGATGGTGCCCAGCGCCTGGTCCAACTGGTCCGCAAGTCCCGGCCGCACCTCATCCGCGCGCGATCGGCAGCGGTCCAGCAGCGGGGTCCAGCTTGCCGGGTCCAGCGCGTTGCGCCGCGTCGGGGCGTAGTCGGCGCCGGCCAGGTGCAACTGCGCCAGGGCAGTGCCGACCGGACCGCAATGCGACTGCCGCACCCGCCGCGGCCATACGCCCGGCAGGAAAGTGGTGATCGCCGCGTGCTTGCCGCACAGGTACCGCAGCGCTGCGCCGTCACGGCCATGCACCGGCTGCGGGCAGACCAGGCCGCGCCGGGCGAGATGCTCCATCAGGCCGAGGAACCAGGGC
>DATAZJ010000312.1:0-12115 GCA_036272115.1 Rhodopila sp.
CGATCGGGCCGTAGCGGACGCCTTCGACGGTGACTCCCTTGGCCAGCGACTTCAGTCCGCCCTCACCGGGGACACCGAACACACGAATGCGGTAGCGGCGCAGCCAGCCGGTGGCGGGCAGTTCCAGTTGCCGGGCAAGGCCACCGTCGTTGGTCAGCAGCAGCAGACCCTCACTGGTCAGATCGAGGCGGCCGACGCTGATCACCCGCGGCAATTGGTGCTTCAGTTTGTCGAAGACGGTCGGCCGGCCTTCCGGGTCTTTGTGGGTCGTCACCAGGCCCTCGGGCTTGTGGTAGCGCCAGACCCGCGTGCGGTCCGGCTGGTCCACCGCCTTGCCGTTCACCTGCACCACGTCGCCGGGCGAGATGAACGTCGCGGGGTGCGTCACGACCTTGCCGTTCAGCTTGATGCCGCCCTCGGCCAGCATCCGTTCGGCATCGCGCCGGCTGGCCACGCCCGCTCGGGATAGCCATTTGGCGATGCGGTCGCCTCGGTTTTCGTCGGGTTCGGTCACAGCGCGCGTGCACCGATGTCGCGGCGGCAGAAGCCCTCGGGCCAGACGATCGCATCCACGCCCGCGTAGGCGGCGTCCCGAGCGCGCCGTATGTCCGGCGCGGTCGCGCACACCGTCAGCACACGCCCGCCCGCCGCCACGATCGACCCGTCCGCCCCCGCTTCGGTTCCGGCGTGGAACACCGATACATCAGGGATCGCGGCGGCCGCATCCAGCCCGCGGATCACCGAGCCGCGCTCCGGCGCCTCGGGATAGCCCCTGGCGGCCATCACCACGGCGACCGAGGCCAGATCGTTCCAGCGCAGGTCGAAGTCCCGCAACTCGCCGTCGCAGGCCGCTTGCAGGGCCGACAGCAGATCGGACTTCATCCTGGGCAGCAGAACCTGGCACTCCGGATCGCCGAACCGCACATTGAATTCGATCAGTTTCGCCCCTTCCTCGGTCAGCATCAGGCCGGCGAACAGGATACCGCGAAACGGCATGCCCTTGCGCGCCATTTCCTTCAGCGCCGGCCGGATGATCTTGTCCATGCACGCCTGTTCCAGTTCGGGCGGAAAGCCGGGCACCGGGGTGTAGGCGCCCATCCCGCCGGTGTTTGGTCCGGTGTCCCCGTCGCCCACGCGCTTGTGGTCCTGCGCCGATCCCAACAGCAGGGCGTCCTCGCCGTCGCACAGGGCGAACAGCGAGACTTCCTCGCCCACCAGGCATTCCTCGATCACCACCGCCGTGCCTGACTCGCCGAACACCTTCCGGTCCATCATGGCGTCGATCGCCGCCAGGGCCTCATCCTCTGTCGACGCGACGACCACGCCCTTGCCCGCCGCCAGCCCATCCGCCTTCACGACGACTGGCGCCCCGCGCCGCCGCACGAATGCCCTGGCGGCGTCGGCGTCCTCGAACCGCTCCCACAACGCGGTGGGGATTCCGGCTGCATCGGCGATTTCCTTGGTGAAGGTCTTGCTGCCCTCAAGCTGGGCCGCTGCGCGGGAGGGGCCGCAGCAGGGAACGCCGCCGGCCTCCATCGCGTCGGTTATCCCGGCGACGAGCGGCGCTTCCGGCCCGGGCACGACAAGATCGATCGCGTTGTCCTGAGCGAAGCCCACCAGAGTCGGGATGTCGAGCGCGCCGATGTTCACGCACTCCGCCACCGCCGCGATCCCCGGATTGCCCGGCGCGCAATACAGCTTGGTCAACAGCGGACTGCCTGACAGCGCCCAGCACAGCGCGTGCTCCCGCCCGCCCGATCCGACGACCAGCACCTTCATCGCTCTCTCCTGTTCACGCGTCCGGTTCCATGCGCGCACGGCCTAGCATAGGCTGTCGGCATGGACGACCCACGCCCCGCCCCGGTTTCCAATATGCCGGAATACACCGTCTCGGAAATCTCGGGGGCGGTGAAGCGCACTCTGGAGACGACGTTCGGCCGTGTCCGCATCCGCGGCGAGCTGACCGAGGTGAAGCGTTATCCGTCCGGCCATATCTATCTGTCGCTGAAGGACGAAGGCGCCAAAATCGCCGGCATTGTGTGGAAAAACACCGTCCCCCGGCTTGGCATGGTCCCGGAGAACGGCACCGAGGTCATCGCCACTGGCCGCATCACCGCGTACGGCGAACGGTCATCCTATCAGCTCATCATCGAGCGGATGGAATATGCCGGCGTCGGCGCACTGTTGGCGCGAATCGAGATGATCCGCCAGCGGCTGGCCGCCGAGGGGCTGTTCGACGCCGACCGCAAGCGCACCCTGCCCGGCTTGCCGCGCGTGATCGGCGTCGTCACCAGTGAGCGTGGGGCGGTGATCCAGGACATCAAGATCACCATCGCCCGCCGCTTCCCCACCACCATCCTGGTGTGGCCGGTCCCGGTCCAGGGCGAGGGTGCCGCCGAACGCATCGCCGCCGCCATCGCCGGCTTCGACGCCATGGCGGAAGGCGGCGATCCCCCTCGGCCCGACGTGCTGATCGTCGCCCGTGGCGGCGGCAGCCTGGAAGACCTGATGGCCTTCAATGAGGAGATCGTCGTCCGCGCCGCCGCCGCCTGTCGCATTCCGCTGATCTCCGCCGTGGGCCATGAGACCGACACGACGCTGATCGACTTCGTCTCCGACCGACGCGCGCCTACGCCGACCGCCGCTGCCGAGATGGCGATCCCTGCCCGGTCCGACCTCATCGCCGACCTCGCCCAAAAAGCCGCTCGGCTTGTCGGCGGCCTAAACCGCCTGGCACAGGAGAGCCGGCTGCGCCTGTCGCGGGTCGAACGCGGCATCCCCGATCTGCCGGCCCTGCTGGGGTCCGCCCGCCAGCGGTTGGATGACCGGACCGAACGAGTGCTGCTGGCGCTGCCGTCCCTGGTGGCACGCCGTCGCGTCGTGCTGACATCGGTCGAACGTCGATTGCCCGATCCACGCAGCCTGACCGCCAAGGCACGCGAAACCATCAGGGATCGAGACTTGCGGCTTCGGCTGTCAGCCCCGGGATTGGTTGCCGCCCATCGGTCCGCTTTGGACAGGACATCGCAACGCCTGACCGGTGCGGTGCAGCGCGCGCTTGGACTATTGCGCGGGCAGGCGGAGCGGGTGATGGGCCGGGTGACCGAGGCCCCGCTGCGCGCCTCGCTGAGGGAAGCCCGCGCCCATCTCGCCGGGTTGGGTCCGCGGTTGGACTCGGCATCGCCGCTGGCGCTGCTGCAACGCGGCTACGTGCTGGTAACCAATCCCGCCGGACGGCCGGTCACGACGGCCGCGTCGGTGAAACCCGGGGGTAAACTGCGCCTGCACTTCGGCGACGGCGAGGTCGATGCCGTTGCGCAAGGAGGAACCGGACGCGGACGCTCCACCGCGTCTCAGGACCAACTGGATCTATGACCGATCGATCGTAGGCACAGCCCCATCGGCGCGATCGAACCGGTCGGGTCGCGTTACGGAACGTGTACGATACATCGTTGGCATTGCGAGGGGTACAGGCCCGACGCGGCAATCCCCTGCACACACACCTCAAGAGACCCGCGATGTCGACGAGAACCGGCCCCCGTTACTCGGCCGCGATCTCCTTGAATGTCTCGATCGCGGTCAACAGCGCTTCCCGCACCAGCGGCGCACCGACATAGCCCGCGAGGTGCAGCAGTGCCTCGGACAGTTCGTCCTCCGTCCAGCCCTGGTTGAGCGCGAACCGCAGATGCAGTTTCAGCTCCGGATCCCGCCCCTGTGCCGCATCCGAAATAACACAGATCAGCGCTCGGGTTTTCAGATCCAGCCCAGGCCGGGTCCACAGCGCCCCAAACACCGCTTCCTGCGTGTAGGCCGCGAATTTCTCCATGATCGGATGCTGGTAGACACCCTTGTCTAGTTTATCCGCATACGCGTCGCCCATCAGCTTACGCCGCATCGCTCGGCCTTGAGTGCGTCTGTCATCAGCCATTTTGGTATCCCTCCCACTGGTCGTCACCAGTGTCCGATAACAAGGAAGGTTTGGCTAGACCGGCCGCAGACCGCCTTGTTTTTCGACGAAGGCGGCAATGTCGGCGACACCCCTGCCGGCGCGGACATTGGCGAACACGAACGGCCGGTCGCCGCGCATCTTCTTTGCGTCGCGATCCATGACGTCCAGGCTGGCACCGACATAAGGTGCGAGATCGATCTTGTTGATGACCAGCAGATCGCTACGCATGATGCCCGGGCCGCCCTTGCGCGGAATTTTATCGCCCGCCGAAACGTCGATAACATAGATCGTCAAATCCGCCAGTTCCGGACTGAATGTCGCTGCCAGATTGTCGCCGCCCGATTCAATCAGGATCAGGTCCAAGCCAGGAAACCGCTTCCGCAGATCAGCCACGCCGGCCAGGTTGATCGAGGCATCCTCCCGGATCGCCGTATGCGGGCAACCGCCGGTCTCTATGCCCATGATTCGTTCCACCGGCAACGATCCCGCTCGGGTCAGAAATTCAGCGTCTTCCTTGGTGTAGATATCGTTGGTGATCGCCGCGATATCATAACGGTCTCGGAAATGCTTGCACAGCGCGTCCATCAGCGCGGTCTTGCCGGTCCCGACCGGACCGCCAATACCAACACGCAACGGACCATTCGGCGAATGGGTCATGATCGAAACAGCCTTGTGTACTGGGTTTCGTGCCGCATAGCGGCCAAATCGGATCGGAACGCGCAGCCACCGACATCGTCGAGCGTTGCATCGGCCGTGGCGGCAGCCGTCGCAAGGATGACCGGTTCCAGCGCCGCCAGAACCCGTAAGCCGGCGGTCTGTCCCAGCGGCACCAGGCGCACAGCCGCGGAAATCAGATTGGTTGCGAATGCTTGCAAGTAGGCGACAGCCGCGTCATCCTCGGGGACGCCGCGTCCGCCCGCCGCCGCGCCAACAGCGACCGCATACGGCGCGTCTTCCGGCAATTCGGTCGCAGTCCACGGTGCCACCGCGAGTTGAAACGCCCGCCCCTGGTTCAGCGCCTCATCACGACGCTCCCGAGCGGGGGCGGAGGCGGTTGCAAGGGAAACGATATCGCGGAGTGCCAGGGGATCGGCCGCTGCCCGGTGCGCATGGCGCAGCAGGATCGTGTCGGACCGTCCCGAACCATGTGCCAATACATCCGTCAGCCAGACCAGCAGACTGTCGCCGCTTTTGATGTCACCTGCTTCGACCGCCCATTCCAGTCCGTGCGAGTAGGCAAACGCACCGGTTGGAAACGCCGGCGACAGCCAGGCCAGCAGGTTCAGGAGAGGCCTGTGGTCAGTGGTGGTGGTCATCGTCGTCGTCGTCATGGTGGTGATGATGGCCGCCACCGGCGTATGCCCCGGCCTCGGGGTCGAACGGCGCCTGGATCAGATCGACATGCCCGCCCAGCCCTTCGACCATCTCGCCGATCACATGATCGGCCCGAATGCGGATGCGATCGTCCAGCAATTGCACCGGCAGATGACGGTTCCCCAGATGCCAGGCGATGCGGATCAGCTCGCCGTCTTCGTGGGCATGGATTTCCATCAGCTCTTCCGCCTGCGCACAGACACGAACCACACCGGTGGTAACCGGCAATCCGTCCCCGTCGCGCAGCCGCACCGCCTGCGGCAGATCGATCAGCACCTCGGCCCCCAGCACCGTGGTCAGAACGATTCGGCGGCGGAAACGCCGGTCGTAGTCGATCAGCACACGGTCGACTTCCCGAGCCGTGTCCCAGGTTCCGGCCGGCAGGATGGTTTCGGTGCGCATCAGAACAGAAAATACCGTTGTGCCATCGGCAGAATCGTCGCCGGCTCGCACGTCAGCAACACCCCATCCGCGCGGACTTCATATGTTTCCGCATCGACTTCGATCACCGGGGTCGCGTCGTTATGGATCATCGCCTTCTTGCCGATCCCACCACGCGTGTTCGACACCGCCGCCAGACGCCGTTCCAGCCCCAGGGCCTTGCCGATCCCCGCGTCGATCGCCGCCCCCGAAACAAACGTGATGCAGCTTGCGGCCATCGCCCGGCCGAACGCACCGAACATCGACCGGTAATGCACCGGTTGCGGGGTCGGAATGGACGCATTCGGATCGCCCATCGGCGCGCAAATGATCGAGCCGCCCTTGATCACCAGATCAGGCTTCACCCCGAAAAACGCCGGCGACCACAGCACAAGGTCCGCCAGCTTGCCCACGGCGATCGAACCGATCTCATGCGCGAAACCCTGTGCGATCGCCGGATTGATCGTGTATTTGGCAATGTAACGTTTGACCCGGGTATTGTCGTTACGATCGCTGTCGCCAGCCAGGCTGCCGCGCTGCTGCTTCATCTTGTGCGCGGTCTGCCAGGTGCGAATGGCGACCTCACCCACCCGCCCCATCGCCTGGCTGTCGGAGGACATCATCGAAAGTGCGCCGATGTCGTGCAGGATGTCCTCGGCGGCGATGGTTTCCTTGCGGATGCGGCTCTCCGCGAACGCAACGTCCTCGGGGATCGAGCTGTCCAGGTGATGGCAGACCATCAGCATGTCCAGATGCTCATCCAGCGTGTTCGCGGTGTAAGGCCGCGTCGGATTGGTGGAACTGGGCAGCACATTCGGCAGCCCCGCCACCTTGATGATGTCGGGCGCGTGGCCGCCGCCGGCACCTTCCGTATGGAACGCGTGGATCGTGCGTCCCTTGAAGGCAGCGATGGTATCTTCGACAAAGCCGGATTCGTTTAGCGTATCGGTATGGATCATCACCTGAACATCGAAACGATCGGCCACCGCCAGGCAGTTGTCGATCGCGGCGGGCGTTGTGCCCCAATCTTCATGCAGCTTCAGGCAGGACGCCCCCGCCCGCAGCATTTCCTCCAGCGCCTGCGGCTGGGACGCATTCCCCTTGCCGGCGAAGGCGATGTTCACCGGCAGCCCCTCGGCCGCTTGCAGCATGCGCGCGAGGTGCCAAGGCCCCGGCGTGCAGGTCGTCGCCGCCGTCCCCGTCGCCGGGCCGGTCCCGCCACCCACCAGGGTGGTCATGCCTGCCGCAATCGCGTCATCCACCTGCTGCGGACAGATGAAATGAATGTGCGAGTCGATCCCGCCGGCCGTCAGGATCTTGCCTTCGCCGGCAATGACCTCGGTGCCCGGGCCGACAATAATGTCGACACCGGGCTGAACATCCGGATTGCCCGCCTTGCCGATCTTGAAGATGCGGCCGTTCAGAATGGCCACGTCCGCCTTGACGATACCCCAATGATCGATGATCAGCGCATTGGTAATGACCGTATCGACCGCGCCCTGAGCCTGCGAAAACTGTGACTGCCCCATGCCGTCACGGATCACCTTGCCGCCGCCGAACTTCACCTCCTCGCCGTAGATGGTGAAGTCCTTTTCCACCTCGACGATCAGGTCGGTATCGGCCAGCCGCACGCGGTCTCCCGTCGTGGGGCCGAACATGTCGGCATAGGCAGCGCGGGTAATACGAGCCATCAGTCCAGCGCTCCCATGACATCGCCGCGAAATCCGTATACTGCTCGGGCGCCGCGATACGGCACCAGCGTGACTTCCCGCGACTGCCCAGGTTCGAACCGCACCGCGGTGCCGGCGGCGATGTCCAGCCGCTGGCCCTTGGCGACACCGCGATCGAACGACAGCGCGGCATTCGTCTCGGCGAAATGGTAATGGCTGCCGACCTGGATCGGCCGGTCACCGGTATTGGCCACCGTCAGCACCGAACGCGGCAGCCCCGCGTTCAATTCGATGTCGCCTGGTTCAGGGAGAAGTTCACCGGGGATCATGCAAGGTCCTCTGGTCGGCACAGTGACAAACTTGTATACTAATCAGCACGAACGGTTGCGCCAGTGGCTTCTATGCCGCGGTCGCACTTTCCGCCGCCAGCACCCGCTTCACGACGTCCGGTTCCCGTTCGATGACCGCCAGATATGCCAGTAACGCGCTATCGGGTTGGGTCCGTCCCTGCTCCAGATCGCGCAACCGGCCGACATTGATCCGGTATTCGGCGGCAAACCGAGCCTGGCTCAGCCCGGTTCGGCGCCGTACAGCCTGAACACGGCGCGCGGCGGCGACACGCGCCATTTCGTCTTCGGTCCAGGGCGGATTGTCCGGGTCCGAAAGCGCCGCCGCGGTGATTTCCGCGTCGGTCATCGCATCCATGCGTGCCAGAGCTTCGGCAGTCATGCGGGGCGGGTTGAGCGGATCAAGCGTGAAGCGAGCCATACATCTTGCTTTCCATCGCGTTGCTGCGCCGAGCGGATATGATCCGGGTTGACCTGCCCCTGACCGTATAGACCACGGTAAACAACCGGCCCTCGATCAAACCGATGATCTTCCGGCGGGTTTCGCGATCTTCGGTGCGGGACGCATCCAGATCCACCCGCCGCGGGTCAAGAAACACATTCGTGCCATACTCGAATTCGATTTTATGCTTGGCCAGATTGTTCAGAGCCTTCGCATCATCCCATTCAAACGCCCGGCGCTCAGACATATATACGGAAATTCCGTATATATGTCAATCTACCGTATCGGCTCATGCACGGTGACCAGCTTCGTCCCATCGGGGAACGTCGCCTCCACCTGCACGTCATGGATCATTTCCGAAATTCCCGGCATCACCTGATCGCGCGTCAGCACCTTCGCCCCCGCCTCCATCAGGTCGGCGACGCTGCGCCCATCCCTGGCGCCTTCAACGACGAAATCGGTGATGAGCGCCACCGCCTCGGGGTGGTTCAGCTTTACGCCGCGTTCCAGCCGCCGCCTGGCCACCATCGCGGCCATGGATATCAGCAGTTTGTCTTTCTCACGCGGAGTCAGGTTCATTCCGGCAATCCCATCAACAAAGCCACACCCGCGGCAGCGGACGATTCTCCCGCAGCACGTTCAGCGCGGCAACCACAGTTCCTCGCACAGTGGCGCTATCCGTCCCCAGGATACGCGCGACCAGCATCCCATTCCAAACGCTCGCCCCGGCCTCGGCCGAGCCCAGCGCCGTCCGAACGGCATCCAACCGATCCGCGGCATCCGGCGCCACGTACACCACGGTTGAAACCACCCGGGCACCGCCGCCAATCGCCGGCCGCTGCATCGCGGACTCGATGTCCCCATCCAGCCGGACCGCATCATGCAGCAACAGCGACCCACCATGCCGCACGCGGATCAAATCGCGCAGCCATCCGTGCCGCACCCGCTCGCCCATGGCCGTTCGGCCGAACACAACGGTCTCGACACCCAGAAACCGCGCATCCGGCGCCAGATCGACGTCCAACCGCCGGTCCAGAGCGGAACGATCGAACAGGATCGTTTCCTGCGGCAACCACTCCAGACACGCACCGGCCTCCACGGTCAGCCGGGTCCGCACAAACGACGGTGCATCGGCGGCGCGTGCGCGATAGAACCGCTCCGCCGCCTGTGCCGCGATCGTCACCCGACCGCCCACACCGACGCCAAACGCCAGATCCAGACGATCCCCGCCGGCGACTCCGCCGCCGGTGTTCAGCATCACCACATCCATCCAGCCCGGAACGATCCGCCGTGGAAACCTGGCCTTCAGGCACCCGACCTGGCGCAATTCGTCCAGCAGCGTCTCCGCCCCGAACCGCTTGACCACAACACGCAGTTCGCCGACCGCACGTTGCAGCAAACCTGGTTCAGACAGAGAGCCGCCGTCGTACATCAGCTTCGTCGAGGTCCTCTCGCCGTCCTGACAGCACGATGTCGCCGCGATCCATCACGACCATCGTCTGCGCCAGTTCGTGGGCGAAATCGAAATACTGTTCCACCAGCAGGATGGCCATATCGCCCCTGGCGCGCAACAGTGCAATCACCCGCCCGATATCCTTGATGATGCTGGGCTGGATGCCCTCGGTCGGCTCATCCAGCACGATCAGCCTGGGCTTCATCACCAGCGCACGAGCGATCGACAGTTGCTGCTGCTGGCCGCCGGAGAGATCGCCGCCACGCCGCCGCATCATCGTTTTCAGAATCGGAAAAAGATCGAAAATCTCATCCGGCACCTTGCGCTCGCCACGCGGCAACACGGCAAAGCCGGTTTCCAGGTTCTCCTTCACGGTCAGCAGCGGGAACACGTCCCGGCCCTGCGGCACCCAGGCAATACCGCGCTTCGCCCGTTCGTACATCGGCAGGCGTGAGATATCCTCACCTTCCCAGCGGATCGCCCCGGCCGAGATCGGATGGGCGCCGACGATCGCCCGCAGCATCGATGTCTTGCCTACGCCATTGCGGCCGAGCACGCAGGTCACCGCGCCGACATCCACGGTCATGGAGACCTGCCGCAGCGCGATCGCGGCGCCATAGTGCAGATCGACTTTCTCGACTTCCAGCATCAGCGCCCCCTTTTTAGCGCCCGAGATACACTTCGATGACCTTCGGATCGTCGCTGACGAAATCGATCGATCCTTCCGACAACACCGATCCCTCGTGCAGCACCGTCACCTTCACGTCCAAGGCCCGAACGAAGGCCATGTCGTGCTCGACCACCACGACGCTGCGGGTCTTGTTGATCTCCCGCAGCAGCACCGCGGTCTGTTCGGTTTCCGCATCGGTCATGCCGGCCACCGGTTCGTCCACCAGCAGCAACTGGGGTTCCTGGGCCAGCAGCATACCGATCTCCAGCCACTGCTTCTGGCCGTGCGACAAATCGGCGCCGCGGCGATACCGATGATCGGTCAGGCGGGTGGTTTCCAGGATGGATTCGATCCGCCGTTTCTCCTCCGCCGTCTCCCGAGCGAACATCATGAACTTGGTGCCGCGATCCCCGGCCAGCGCCAGCAGCAGATTGTCCCAGACCGTCTGCGGCTCGAACACCGTCGGCTTCTGGAATTTCCGGCCGATGCCCAGGGAGGCGATCGCCGGTTCGTCCAGCTTCGTCAGGTCGGTATCCTTGGAGAAGACCACTTTGCCGGTGTCAGGCCTGGTCTTGCCGGTGATCACATCCATCATCGTGGTCTTGCCGGCGCCGTTGGGGCCGATCACCGCCCGCATCTCGCCATCCGTCAACACCAGCGACAAGGCATTCAGCGCTCGGAATCCATCGAAGGTGACGGTGACCCCGTCGAGGTAGAGCAGCGTGTCGGCGTGGTCGCTCATCCCGTCACCTCGTGCGCCGCCGCGACGGCGGGCGGCTCCGGTTCCGGCTCCTTGGCGGCACGGGCGCGGAACAATCCCATGACCCCGCGCGGCAGGAACAGCGTCACGAAGATGAACATGGCTCCCAGCGCGTAGAGCCAGATTTCCGGCAGCGCACCGGTGAACCAGGTCTTGCCGAAGTTCACCAGGATCGCGCCCAGGATCGCACCGACCAGCGTGCCTCGACCGCCCACCGCCACCCAGATCACCGCCTCGATCGAATTGCCGGGCGCGAACTCACTGGGGTTGATGATGCCGACCTGGGGGACGTAGAGGGCGCCGCCGATGCCGGCCATGACCGCCGACAGGACCCATACCACCAGCTTGTAGGATTCCGGCCGGTAGCCGAGAAAGCGCGTCCGGCTCTCGGTATCGCGCACGGCGATCAGGATTTTGCCGAAGCGGGAGTCGACGACGAACCGGGCGAGCAGGAACTGCAGACACAATACGACCGCGGAGATCACCAGCAGGGCCGAACGCGTGGAGTCCGCCTGGACGTTGAACCCAAGGATGTCCTTGAAGTCGGTCATCCCGTTATTGCCGCCGAAGCCCATGTCGTTGCGGAAGAACGCCAGCAGCAGGGCATAGGTCAGCGCCTGGGTGATGATCGACAGGTAGACGCCGGTGACCCGCGACCGGAATGCCAGCCAGCCGAACACGCCGGCCAGGATCGCGGGCACCAGCACGGCCATCAGGACGGCGAAACCGAACCATTCGAAACCGTGCCAGTACCAGGGCAACGCCTTCCACCCCAGGAACACCATGAAGTCGGGCAGCATCGCGTTGCCGTAGACCCCGCGCGTGCCGATCTGGCGCATCAGGTACATGCCCATCGCGTAGCCGCCCAGCGCGAAGAACGCCGCATGGCCCAGCGACAGGATGCCGGCAAAACCCCAGACCAGATCGACGGCCAGCGCCAGCATCGCGAAGCACAGGTATTTCCCCGCCAGCGCGATCACATAGGTCGGCACATGCGCCGCCGACGCGGCCGCCGTCATCTGGTTCAGCA
>DATAZJ010000313.1:0-7904 GCA_036272115.1 Rhodopila sp.
CATGAACCCGGCGAACCGCAAGGAGTCCATCGGCGTCATCGCCGACTTCATGAAGGTGCCGCAGAGCGAACTCGGCTACCTGTTCACCAAGGACGACTACTACCGCGCGCCGAACGGGCAGCCGAACGTGCCTGGCATCCAGCGGCCGATCGACATCGCGGTGAAGCTTGGGGTGCTCAAACAGGACGTGAAGATCGCGCCGAAGCACGTCGATCTGCGCTTTGTGGATGAGGCCGACAAGCGCATCGGCAAGCCGCCCACCGGTGAGGCCAGCGAGTGAGCGACACGCAGACCGGCATCGCCATCGACCGCCTGTCGCACCGCTATGTGCCGCGCAGCGGGCAGCCGGTGACGGCGCTGGACAATGTCTCCCTGCAAGTGCCGCGCAACAGCTTCCATGCGCTGCTGGGGCCGTCCGGCTGCGGCAAGTCCACGCTGCTGTTCCTGATCGGCGGATTCCTGCCGATCCAGGAGGGCCAGATCCGCACCGCGTCCGGCCCGGTGCTGGCGCCGGGGCCGGAGCGCGGCGTGGTATTCCAGAACTTCGCATTGTTCCCGTGGAAGACCGTGAAGCAGAACGTGCTGTACGGCATCGGCAAGCGGGGCATCCGCGGTGCGGAAGCCGACCAGCGGGCGCAGCATTTCATCGACCTGGTGCATCTGAGCGGATTCGAGAACAGCTTTCCCGCGCAACTATCCGGCGGCATGCAGCAACGCGCCGCGCTGGCGCGCACGCTGGCGACCGATCCCGACATCCTGCTGATGGACGAGCCGTTCGGTGCGCTGGATGCGCAGACCCGCCGCATCATGCAGGAGGAGTTGCTGGCGATCTGGCGCGACACCCGCAAGACCGTGGTGTTCGTCACGCATGACGTGGCGGAGGCGGTGTATCTTGCCGACACGATCTCGGTGATGAGCGCGCGCCCAGGCCGGATTTGCCAGCGTATCGATGCCGGCTTCAACCGCAGGGCGGAAACCGGGGTGTTCAAGAGTCCGGAATTCATCGGCCTGGTCGAGCATGTCTGGGACCTGGTGCGCAGTGAAGTGGATGAAGCCAGGCAGCGGAGCCACTGACCGGTGGGCGCCCTGTCCCGCATCGCGCCGCTGCTGATCGTCGCGGCCTTCTGGGAGGCGATCACCCGCAGCGGCCTGGTGCCGACCGATCTGCTGCCGCCGTTCTCAACCGTGGTGGTGGCGCTGGTAAAGCTCGCCACCGGCGGCACGCTGTGGCCGAACACGGTGGATTCGGTGGCCCGAGCGGCGGCCGGTTTTGGGATCGCGGTTGTCGTTGGGACCGGGATCGGCGCCGGCATGGCGTTGTGGCGCGGCTTCGAAACCGCCGCCGGCCCGCTGGTGCAGGCGTTTTTCCCGCTGCCCAAATCGGCGCTGATCCCGTTGGTCATCGTCTGGTTCGGCCTGGGCGACACCGCCAAGACCTTCCTGATCTTCCTCGGCTGCCTGCTGCCGGTGATCCTAAGCACCTATAACGGCTTGCGCGGTGTCGATCAGGTGCTGGTGTGGTCGGCGCGCAGCCTGGGCGCGACGCGTGCGGCGGTGATCCGCGAGGTGCTGCTGCCCGGCGCCATGCCGCAGATCCTCACCGGCCTGCGCACCGCGGTCGCGTTCAGTTTCCTGCTGATGGTGTCGTCGGAGCTGATCATCGCCACCAACGGGCTGGGGTACCTGATCGGCAGCTATGGCGACAACGGCGCCTATCCGGCGATGTTCGCGGTGATCCTGGTGGTCACCGGCCTGGGATACGCGGCCGACCGGGCTTTTGTTGCGCTGTCGAGCTTTTTGCTGCGGTGGCGGGAATGAGCACGCAATTGTCGGTTCGCGCGCCGTCGGCCATGCGTCCGCCGCGCTTTGCGTGGTCGGCGCTGGGGACGCTGAAGCGCTTCGGCTCGATCCTGGCGGTGCTGGTTGTGTGGGAGATCGCCGGGCGGTTGCACCTGGTGCGGCCGTTCCTGTTGCCGCATCTGGAATCGGTGATCTTGCGCTTCTACACCGACATCGTCACCGGCGCGTTCTTCTGGAATGCGGCGCTGACGCTGTACCGCGCGATGGTCGGGTTTGCGCTGGCGGCGCTGATCGGCGTCCCGCTGGGCATACTGATCGGCGTGAACCGGCTGATGCGCTGGTTCTGGGACCCGCTGGTGTCGCTGGGCTTTCCGATGCCCAAGATCGCCTTCCTGCCGGTGTTCATGCTGTGGTTCGGGGTGTTCGATCTGTCGAAGATCGCCATGGTGGCGTTCTCATCAGTGTTCGTGGTGATCGCGTCCACGCAGGCGGGCACCGCCGGGGTGGAGCGGTGGGTGATCTGGTCGGCGCGCAGCATGGGCGCCGGGCGCATCGCCGTGTTCTTCCAGGTGATGCTGCCGGCGGCGATGCCGCAGATCCTGACCGGCTTGCAGGTGGCGATGCCGGTGGCGCTGATCACCACCGTGGTGGCGGAGATGCTGATGGGCGGCGCCGGGTTGGGCGGAATGATGATGCAGGCAGGGAGTTATGCGGATTCGGTCGGGGTGTTCGTCGGCATCATCGAGACATCCTGCGTCGGCGCCATCGCGGTGACGGCGATGGCGCAGCTCCGCCGGCGCCTGCTGCGCTGGCACCCGGAGTTCAACCCAAGGTGATGCGCGTGCTGTTCGGCATGGACCGGCTGCCGACCCGTATGCGGCCGGACGATCCTCGGCTGCCGGGCGTGACGCTGGACGCGGTGCCGCTGCGGCTGAACAGCGAGGCGCTGCCGGCGGACCGGGTCGCGGCTGGGCAGGGCGGGCACGCTGCGCGCATGGCGGCGGCAGAGGCGTGGCTGGACGCGGCCTGCGGCGCGTACGCTCCGCTGCGGCAACGCTTTGTCGGGTTCTGGCTGCGCTTCGTGGCAGCGCATGTGGCATCGCACCGAACGGAGCTGGCCGAGCGGCTGCGGCCGTTCGGTGGGTTGTACGCGCCGGAGGATTTCGTGTGGTCGGCGCTGCGCCCATTGCCGCGCGCGCTGCTGCCGGCGGGGGACGGTGCCGTGCCGGTGGACATGGCGTTCTGGGACGGGACGCGACTGCTCGCGGTGCTGTTAGGCGATGCGCCGGACGTCACCGTGCCTGGCGTCACGCTGTGCCGGCTGAGTGCGGCGGAACTGGCTGGGGACGCGGAAGCAGTGGTGGCGGAACGCTTTCCCGCCGGGTTCCTGCGGTTCTGGCAGGGCGAGACGCTGCCGATGACGCCGTTTCGCCGGCAACTGCCGCGGTTGGGCTAGTGCGTGATCGCCCTGGGCGGCACGCCAACAGGGGGGAATCACGCAATCAAACGAAGCACTTTAGCGGCGCCGTTTGTCATGACCGGGAAAGCCCGGCCATGACAGGGACGACGCCTACAGTGTCAGCTCCAGCGTGTACAATCCGCCGGCGAACCGATCCACTGCGTAGATGGTGCGGTTCTCATCCACATAGACGTCGTTGATCTGCACCGAAGGCACACGCGAACCCTCGGGCGGTTCCGGCACGTAGTAGGCGACTTCCTTCGGCTGGAACGGGTCGCTGATGTCATGCACCCGCAGGCCGCCGTTGAAATACGTGCCGAACACCAGCGAGCTGGAACGGAACGCCGGTCCCGGCCGGTTTTCGTGCATGTTGTGGGCGCCGTAGCGGCCGCCGCGATAGGCGTATTCCTCCACCGATGGCAGCGGCAGGGTGCCGATGCACACCAGGTTGCTCTCCAGGCGCGCATCCAGCAGCCAGACCAGCTTTGGCCAGTCCTCGCCGTCGTTACGCACGCATTCGTCCGACACCACCAGCAGGTCGCGTTCCGGTATCGGCATGACCGTGTGGGTGAAGCCGGGGAACGGCGGGTGCGGGTTCCAATGCCCCACCTGCTTCGGCGCGCCGATATCGGCGATGTCCAGCACCACCGCGCCGCCATCCAGATAGCCGACATAGGCTCGGTCCGGCCGCTCCGGGTAGACGTTGGTGTTGTGGGCGCGGAAGCCGGAGTCGAATTTCGGGTGCCGCGGCGGCGGCGGCGCATCGTCGCCGTCGGCGGTGCCGGGATACCACCAGCGCCCCAGTTCACGCGGCTTCGCCGGGTCGCTGACGTCGATGGCTCGGTAGCACTGGTCGTCCAGCAGGTTGCGCGGCGAGAAATCCGCGGCGCCGCCGGCGAAATGGATGGTCTTGCCGTCCACGAACCAAAGCTGGTGCACGCCGCGCGACTTCGGCCCGGAGCAGTCGAAGAAGCTGATCGAGCGTGGCTCCTCCGGCGTGCTGATGTCGAAGATCTCGATCCCCGCCGGCGTCTGGCCGTGCGTGCTGGTCTGGTAGGCGACCGCCATCAGGTTGCCGCACACCTCCAGCGAATTCGACCGCACGTTGCGATGCGGCAGTTCGGTCTGCACGATCACCCGCGGCTTGCCGGGGTCGGTCACATCGACGGCGGTAAAATTCTTCGGCGCGGATTCGTGCGCCAGCCATAGGATGCGCCGGTTGCCGGCGGCCAGTTGCAGGCTCATGCCCTCGCCGATGCCGCCGAATCCGGCCAATCGGTCCTGGGCAATCAGACGCATGTTCAGCGATTCAGCCTTTGTCATCGACACCTTCCCCCCGCAGTATGCTTTTACGGCACATGGAGGAAAGTCCGCATGACCCAGCGCGCGAACCAGCCACCCGTCCCGGTGACCATCGTGACCGGCTTCCTGGGCAGCGGCAAGACGACGCTGCTGAATCACCTGCTGCGCGTGCCCGACCTGGCCGATACCGCGGTGATCGTCAATGAGTTCGGGGAGGTCGGGCTGGATCATCTGCTGATCGAGCAGGCGATCGAGAACGCGGTGCTGCTGAAGAACGGCTGCATCTGCTGCACGGTGCGTGGCGACATCGCCGACACGCTGGAGATGCTGTTCGACCGGCGGGAGCGTGGCGAGATCCCGTATTTTCGCCGCATCGCCATCGAGACCACCGGCCTGGCGGACCCCGGCCCGGTGGCGCACACGCTGGTGGAGGAAGGCGGCGCCTATGCCTGCCGGCTGGCCGGCATCGTCACCACGCTGGATGCGCTGCACGGCGTCGCCCAGTTGCGCGATCGGGATGAGGCTCGGAAGCAGGTGGCGATGGCGGATCGCATCCTGCTGACCAAGGGCGACCTGGCCGGCGAGGGCGGTCTGGCCTCGGTCATGCGTGCGGTGCGCACGTTGAATGCCGTGGCGCCGGTGCAGGCGGTGCTGCACGGCGAGGCGGCGGCGGATGACGTGTTCGGGTTGGAGCCCGAGGCGTCCCTGGCGGCGCATTCGTTGCATACGGAACCACATGACCACGATCACGGCCACACGCATGACGACGCGCTGCACGCGGCTGGGATCGGCGCGACGGTGGTGCGGCATGCGGGCGCGGTGCCCTGGCCGGGCTTGCGGCTGTGGCTCGATTCGCTGCTGTCGGTGCGTGGCGAGGATGTGCTGCGGCTGAAGGGTGTGGTGCGGCTGGCGGGGCATGACCGGCCGATGGTGCTGCAGGGTGTGCACCACGTGCTGCACCCGCCGTCGCCGCTGCCCGCCAGCGCGCCGGCGCCCGAGACCAGCGAGATCGTGGTGATCGGCGTGCGCCTGCCGGCGGACGGGTTGCAGGCGAGCTTCGATACGGCGATGGCCGCGGCGGATTCCCTGTCCGGCCCTTCATCCGCCGATTTCCGGGAAACCGGGCGTTGGCGTTGATCACGCCCTGGTTCAGCAAGGCCGCGCCGATGGTGCCGCCGCCGCTGATGGTGTTGTCCTGATTGAACAGCAGGGCGTTGGGGTCGGTGCTCTGGATGAAATTGCCGGTGGCGTTGGGCAGCAGGACGCTGCCGCCGCCATGCAGGGCCATCTGTGCCGCGATGACTGTGCCGCGGACTCCTTGTCCGCCGCGGCACCCGGCACGACCCCTGGCCGATGGCCTGCATCGGCGGTTTCGTCAGGCCGCACATGCTTGCCGGGTCACACGCCCGCTTGGTCATACGCCCGCTTGGTCACACGTTCGTCTGGCCACACGTTCGTAGGGGCGGCGGCGAGAGCCGTTGCCGGCGATCGAGGAACCGCACAGCGATGTCCGGCGCTGGCCGCCGACCACGCATTCCGGCGGTGAGATCGTGGCCGCCGGCGATGGTCAGCCTGGCGGTGGCCCGGAACGCAGGGACATCAAATTTCGCTGCAGCGGGTGACGGCGCCTCGACGGGGCGATCAGTTGTCCGTTCGGCCCCACAACCGGCGCGAGGCAATGCGTGCCCCCTCGGCGGCCGCGGCGAGCTTCACCCACACGATTTCCTCCGCCACGTATTCGCGGCCGGCGAACGTGCCGAAGCCGCAATCCGTCCCGGCTATCACCCGCTCCCGGTCGCCGACCGCGGATACCGCTTCCTCAAGCCGCCGGGCGACAAGTTCCGGATGCTCGACAAAATTCGTTGTGGTGTCGAGAACGCCGGGCATCAGCAGCATGTGCGCAGGCAGCGGATTGCTGCGCAATGCATCGTATTCATGCTGATGCCGCGGATTGGCGAACTCGATCGAGAGCGCGCCGACGTTGGCCTGGTAGAGGGCCGGCAGGATGGTCGCCATCGCGATATCGTAGATATGCGGCGCGTCATTGTTGCCCCAGCAGACATGCAGGCGGATGCGGTCGCGGGGGATGCCCTCGATGCCCAGGTTGATCGCCGCGATATGCCGTTCCAGTTGACCGAGGAAACCTGCCTCATCCAGATCGTCG
Organism: Rhodopila sp.; assembly: GCA_036272115.1. Taxonomy (GTDB): domain Bacteria; phylum Pseudomonadota; class Alphaproteobacteria; order Acetobacterales; family Acetobacteraceae; genus Rhodopila. Next base: position 6,726 of record DATAZJ010000313.1, read on the forward strand.
AAGAAACGATGCCGTTCCATCGCCAGGTCGGGGGCATCGATCTGCAGGATCAGGCCGGCGTCATGGATCGCGCGATATTCGCCGGATAGCGCCTTCGCCAGAGCCGTCAGATAGGCCTCGTGGCTGTCGTAATGCTGGTTGAGCATGGTCGTGGCGACAATCCCCGGCGACGGTGCGGTCATGAAGCATTCGCTGAAACGGTGCCCCATGCGCTTGAGCCTGGCGGCGTCTTCGTTGATCGGTGCGCTGTTGACATACCGGACATCCGACAGCGCGGCCGGCGCGTTCATCGCGCGTGCCATGTGCGGAAAGCGTGCCGCCGATTGCCGGACATAGCTTGGAAATTGCAACTGATCCCGGGCCGGCGGACGTTTCGACGCGCCGCCGAAGCCGCACAGGCAGCGTGGAACATAGGTCTGGAATCCGACTCGCGATTGTTCCCCGTCGTTGCCGATGTCGACACCGGATTCCACCTGCTGGCGGATCACATGTTCGGTTGCCGTCTCTACCTGACGGGCCAGTTCGGCGATATCGATCGTCTCGCCGGCTTCCTGGCGGATCAGCAGGTCGGACAATGTTTCGGCGCGCGGCAGGCTGCCGACATGGCTGACCAGGATGCGGTCGCTGCTCATCAACATGGGCTTGTTCCTGCTTTGTTGGACGGGGCAGCATCATGCAGCAAGCTGTCGGGCGGGCGCAAATGCGCCGAACCGCGGAATGGTGGCGATTGCCCGATTTCGTGCAGCAGAGGGTTGAGATTCAGGCTAAAGTTTTCCTGTTGGTACCGGGCCGGATCGAAATACCGGTCGGGCCAGCGTCCCTCGGCCTATCCGTGGCGAATGAATTGCTGCAGCGGATCCAATCCCGCGACTGCGGCATCACCGTTGCGTTGCAGATAACAGGTCCCGTCGAACAGTCTGAAGTCCGTCAATGCCTGGATCAATGACGCCAGCGTCTCGGGGTATCATACCAGCCGGCGTTGATGCAGACTCTTCTGTTGACCCCATCCGTCATGCCGGCGCATGCCGGTATCCACGCCTTTTACGAGCGGAAACAAAGGCATGGATGGCGAGCCTGCGCTCGCCATGACGGTTGCTCGGCGGTGCCGATGGGTCAACATCAAGGGCGATTGGTATCACATGCTGTCAGCCGCCAGCGGCGCTTTCGACAAGTGATCCG
>DATAZJ010000314.1:0-10805 GCA_036272115.1 Rhodopila sp.
AAAATTCAACAACACCCCCGCCAGCGCCAACAACACCAAAGCCGCAAACATCCGAGGCATCTCCAGCCGGAAACTAGCCTCCAAAATCCGATACGCGAGCCCAGAAGCAAACCCCCCGGACCCAGCGACCAATTCCGCCACCACCGCCCCCACCAGCGCCAGCCCGCCGGAAATCCGCAGCCCAGACAGAAAGTAGGGCAGGGCGGCCGGCAACCGCAGCCACGCCATCGTCCGCCATCGGCTCGCCCCGTACAACCGGAACAAATCATTCAACTCCGGCGGCGCGGAAGCCAGCCCCGTCGCCGTATTCGCGAACAGCGGGAAAAACGCGACAATCGTGGCACAGACCACCAGCGCAATAAACGGCTGTCCCACCCAGATGATGATCAGCGGCGCGATCGCCGGCAGCGGAGTCACCTGCAACGCCACCGCCCAAGGCTGGATCGCCGCCTGCGCCAACCGGCTGGCCGACATCGCCACCGCCATCGCCCCACCGAGGACCGCCGCCACCAACAACGCCGTGAACGTCACGAACAAGGTGGAGGCCAACGCCGTCAGCAACCCCCTCGGATCGGCCAGAAACGCTCCGACCACCGCGATCGGCCCCGGCACCACATAAACCGGCACCCCGCCGATCCGCACCGCCGCCTCCCACAGCGCCAGCGCCAGCAAGCCGAACAGAGCCGGCGCCCATTTCATCGCAGCGCCTCCGCCATGCCGAGGGAAATCTCCGCCACCAGCGCCGCATAAGCCGGGTCCAACCGCGTCTCCGGTCCAGCCACCAGCCCCGACGCGATCTCCCGATCAATCCGCCCCGGCCGAGGCGTCATCAGCACGATCCGCCGCGCCAGAAACGCCGCCTCGTAGATAGAATGCGTCACGAACACCACCGTACACCCCGCCTGCCGCCAAACCGCCAGCAGATCGGCCTGCAACTTGTGCCGGGTGAACTCGTCCAGCGCCGCGAACGGCTCATCCATCAGCAACAGCCGAGGCTTGGTCACCAGCGCCCGAGCGATCGACACACGCATCCGCATGCCGCCGGACAACTGCCGCGGCCGAGCCTTCTCGAACCCCGCCAACCCCACCCGATGCAGCGCCGCCTGAACCGCCGGCATCGCCGCCGCCCGAGACACACCGCGCAGCCGCATCGGCAGGAACACATTCTCCTCGGCCGTCGCCCAGGGCAGCAGCGTGGCGTCCTGGAACACATAGCCAATGTCGCCCGGTTCAGGCGGACCGCCGTCCCACACCAGTTCGCCGTCATCCGGCTGGTCCAATCCGGCGATCAACCGCAACAACGTCGACTTCCCGCACCCGGACGGACCCAGCAACACCACGAAATCCGCCTCGGACAACCGAAGCGACGCATCCCGCAGCGCCTCCACCCCCCCAGCAAACCGCCGCCCGACGGCCCTGACCGTCAGCATCCGCAATTATCCGTCATGGCCGGACTTGGCTCGGCCCACCCACGCCTTCGACCCCCCGCCGCACCGCCAACCCAACCCGCCATCAATGCTTCAAATCCATCCCGACCTTCTGATTGACGAACTGCAACGTGTAAGCCTTGGTCACATCCAACCCTTTCGGGTACACCCCCGCCTCCGAAACGGTCTTATAAAATGAAGCCCAACGCGCCGCGCTCATCGTGCCAATCCCCTGCGTCAGCGCGTCCCCCGAATCCAAGATCCCATGCGTCTTCATCGACGCGATCCCATACGCGATCAGCGCATCGGTCATCTCCGGATTGGCCTTCTTGATCAGCGCATTTCCCGGTGCCGGATCGCCGTACAGATACGAGTACCACCCCTCGATCGAGGCATCCACGAACCGCTTCACCAGATCGGGCCGCTTCTCGATATTGGCATCCGACGTCGCGATCATGCTGGCGTAGCCCTTGAACCCCGCATCCGCCATCAGCAGCACCACCGGCTTGAAATGCGCCTGCTGCTCGATCGAGTACGGTTCCGACCCCAGATACCCCTGCTGGATCGCATGCTTATCCGCCAGGAACGGCGCCAGATTGAACGTGTAAGGCCGGATCTGGCTGTCCGAATAGCCAAACCGAGCCTTCAGGAATGTCCACCACCCCACCCGAGAATCCGCGCTGATCATGATCGGCTTGCCCTTCAGCGCCGGAAAACTGTCGTTTCCCATCCCCGGATGCGCGATCAGCACCACCGGGTCCTTCTGGAACATCCCCGCCACCGCGCGAAACGGAATGTTCTCCTTGACGAAGTTCAGCGCCAGGAACGAATTGGACGAGATATTGAAATCCAGCCGCCCCGCCAGCAGCAACTGCGTGTGGTTGACCTGCGGCCCACCCTGCTGGATCGTCACATCCAGCCCGTGCTTGGCATAAATGCCGGTGGCAAGGGCCTGATAATAGCCGCCATATTCCGCCTCCGCCGTCCAATCCAACCCAAACGTCACCTTGTCGTTCGCCTGGGCGACGCCAGAGAACAGCAGCAGACACAGAATCGCGACCAAACGACGCATGGAGTGGTTCCTTCCCGACAGTCGCGGCGGAGCATGGCACCGATACACCCGGAGGCAAGATGGGTAACGACTTAAGCTACGGACTGGCCGGCAGACGCGCCATCGTCACCGGCCATCGCGGCGGCATCGGCGGCGCCATCCACGACACGCTGGCCCGCGACGGCGTCGAGGTCATCGGCCTCGACCTGCCCGACTTCGACCTGTCCGACACCGCCACGCTGGAAACCCGCCTGGCCGCCTTGCTCGCCGAACGCGGCCCGGTGGACATCCTGGTGAACAACGCCGGCGTCACCGTCCTCGGTACCGTCACGGAAACCTCCCTGGCCGAGACCCAACGCGTGTTCCGCGTCAACTTCCTCGCCGCGTACGCGCTGATGCGCGCCGTGCTGCCCGGCATGGCGCAACGCCGCAAGGGCGCCATCGTCAACATCGCCTCCGACCAGGCGCTGATCGGCAAGCAGGTCAGCGCCGCCTATGGCGCCTCCAAGGCCGCCATCGCCCAGTTGTCCCGCTCCGCCGCATTGGACTGGGCGCGCCACGGCATCCGGGTCAACTGCATCGCGCCAGGCAGCACCGACACCGCCATGCTGGCCCAGGTGATCGGCGATTTGTCAGCGAAATACCCGGACCAATTTCCGGTCTCCTCCGCCGACGCCTACAAATCAGGCGTCCCCCTCGGCCGTTTCGCCGCCCCCTCGGAAATCGCCGCCGCCGTCGCCTTCCTGGCCTCCGACGCCGCCTCCTTCATCACCGGCGTCATCCTGCCCGTCGACGGCGGCGCAACCGCGCAATGAAAATCGCCCAATGAATACCGCGCAATGAAACAAGCCGTCGTCACCGGAGGCACCAGAGGCATCGGCCGCGCCATCGCCGACCGCCTGGCCGCCGACAACTGGTCCGTCCTCACCCTGGCAAGACACCCCACCGACTCGCCCCACCCCTTCCAGTCCTGCGACGTGTCGGACCCCGCCGCCGTGCGCGCCATCTTCGCAAGCCTGCCCCGTATCGACGCCCTGGTGAACTGCGCCGGACTCGCCGGCGCCAACCGCCTGGACAGCGACGACGACACACTCTGGCACGCCATCATCGGCTCGAACCTGCACGGCACCTACCATTGCTGCAAAGCCGCGCTCCCTTTGCTGCCCGATCACACCGGCCGCATCGTCAACATCGCCTCGGTCCTCGGCCTGCGCGGAGTCCCCGACCAGACCGCCTATTGCGCCGCCAAACACGCCGTCGTCGGCTTCACCCGGTCCCTCGCCCTGGCCCTCGCGCCGAGGGGCATCACCGTCAACGCCCTGTGCCCCGGTTGGGTCGATACCGGAATGGCCGAACGGCGCTACACCGAACTGAACATGACCGCCGAGCAAGCCGCCGCCGGCGTGCCGACCGGCCGCATCGCCAAGCCAACGGAAATCGCCGACGCAACGATCTGGCTGCTGCGTCCGGAATCCCGAGGCATCACCGGCCATGCCCTGCCAATCGACGGCGGCGGCCTGGCTCTCCCATAATCATCAGAAGGTTCCGAAAATGCCTCGCCTGAGCTACAAACTGGCAACGGTCTTGCTGTTGCTGACAGCATCGCCATCCTTCGCCGCGGATGATGTCGTGATGTTTCCGGTGGCCAGCGCCATCAATACGCCGGAAGCACTGCAGAAACTGTCGAATTCCGTGAAATTCTATTTCGGCGCGCAACCGGTGCCGCAAACAGTGCAGTCGTTCGGACAGTTCGTCTCCAACCGGAAAACGAACGGATTCGCCAAGTCCGCCGCCGTCGCGTGCCAAAGGGCCTTCCTGTCGGCACTGATTTCGCTCCATCAACGTGCGGACGAACTGGGCGGCAACGCCGTCATCCACATCGAAAGTTACTACCGAAAACACGCAGTCGTCAGCGACACCCAATACGAATGCCACAAGGGCTTCCTCATCGCCGGCGTGGCTCTCCGGGGGGAGGTCGTACGGCTCGCCGATCATTAAGCAACCGGATCGAGCACGCCCGCCGCCCTGGCCTAACCCGCCAACCCGTGACAGACTCCCGCTCATCGCATGACAAGGGGAACGGACATGACCACCATGGGCAGCGGCGACTACATTTACGAACCGGTGGACGACTGGGCGAAACTGCCCCCCGGCTGGCGCTTCAAGGAAATCGGCGGCGTCGGCGTGGACGAAAACGACAATGTCTACGTCTTCAACCGCGGCGAGCACCCGATGATCGTGTTCGACCGCGACGGCAACTTCCTCCGCTCTTGGGGTGAGGGCCTGTTTCCACGCGCCCACGGCGTCTTCGTCGCCCCCGACCAGACCCTGTGGCTGACCGACGACGCCGACCACTCCGTCCGTCAATGCACCCGCGAGGGCAAGGTCCTGCTGACCCTCGGCACCCCCGGCAAACCCGCCCCCTACATGAGCGGCGAACCATTCCACCGCTGCACCCACACCGCGATGGCCCCGAACGGCGACATCTACGTCTCCGACGGTTACGGCAACGCAAGGGTCCACAAATACACCCCCGACGGCCGGCTCATCACATCCTGGGGCAGCTCTGGCACCGATCCCGGCCAGTTCAACATCGCCCACAACATCACCTGCGACGCCGACGGCTGGGTCTATGTCGCCGACCGGGAAAATCACCGAGTCCAGGTGTTCGACGGCAACGGCAAATACGAAACCCAGTGGAACAACCTGCACCGCCCCTGCGGCATCTTCATGCCCAGCGGCAAATGCCCCATCTGTTACGTCGGAGAACTGGGTCCGGTCCAGCGGGTGAACCGCGACGCCCCCAACCTCGGCCCCCGCGTCACCATCGTCGACAACACCGGCAAACAGCTCGCCCGGCTTGGCGGCATCAACGCCGGTCTGGGCCCCGACCAGTTTCTCGCCCCGCATGGCCTGTGTGTAGACAGCCGAGGCGACATCTACGTCGGTGAGGTCTCCTGGACCCAATGGCCGCAATTGTTCCCGAAAGATCCGATGCCCGACGACCTGCGGTCACTCCGAAAATTCCGCAAAGTATAGGGCAGGGGGCTTCGGCCCCCGCCTCTACCCCTTGCGAGCCTCCGCCACCGCCTTCTCCAGGTCCGGCAGGTCCACCGCCCCCGGCACCAGGTTGTCGCCGATCACCAGCGCCGGAGTCCCCTCGATCCCCAATTCATGCGCCAGTTTCAGATTGGCGTCGATACGCGCCTGGACTGATGGATCGTCCATGTCGCGCTGCATCCGCGGCCAGTCCAGCCCCAGCCCGCGCGCCGCCGCCTCGATCTGCGGCAGCGTGGTGTCCGGCGGCAACCGCATCACCGCCTCCCGCATCTTCACGTAAGCGCCCTGTTTTTGCGCCGCCAGCAGCGCCTTGGTGCCCAGCACGCTGGCCGGCCCCAGGATCGGCAGGTCCTTGTAGACCAGCCGCACCCGATGGTCCTGCGCCAGGAAGCTTTCCATCGTCGGCTCCATCTTCCGGCAATACGGGCAGCGCGTGTCGAAGAACTCCACGATCGTCACGTCGCCATGCGGGTCGCCCGCCACCGGGTCCGCCGCGGTCACCATCCGCCCCTTCGCCTGCACGATCGCCGCCCGAGCCGCCGCCTGCGTCCGTTCCCCGTCATCCGCCTGCAGCGCGATGATCGCGTCCCGCAGGATGGACGGGTCCTGTTTCAGCGCATCGCGCACGATGCCGACGATCTCCGCCCGCTGCGCCGGGGTGAACTCGGCGGCCGGCGCACCGGTGGCCCACAGCACCATCGGCAGGATCAAACTGGCGACAAGGGAAAGGCGGATCATCACGGGTCCTTCGGTTCGGATCGAACACGCCGCTTAAGCCCCGGAACACCCGCCGTTGCAAGTCAAACCGACCCGCCCGGTTGCCGCTGATGCCGAAGCCGTCTATGGCACCCACCCTTAACGGTGAGACGCGGTCCTGTGGATCGGCGATTCCGAGGCTTGGCGACCCCCGATTGACCAACAAGACCCACAGGATGGCGAGACCGACAGGATGGATGGAATGCGTCGCGGCACGATGACCGACTTACCGCTGCTCGGGCGCCGGCCCCGGCCCCATGCGCTGCCGGCCCGGCTGTTTCTGGCCCTGCTGATCGTGCTGCCCGGCTGCACCACCTTGGGCAATCTCAAAGACAAGGTGATGGGCACCACCATTCCCACGCCCGGCCAGCAGGGTTTCGTGAAGGGCTTCCTCGGCGGCGTCGTGGCCGATGAGCCGCGCGCCGCGCTGGCCGGCCGAGACGTCCTGTCCGCCGGTGGCTCCGCCGCCGACGCCGCCGTGGCCGTCGGCCTGACCCTGGCGGTCACCTATCCGTCGCGCGCCGGCCTGGGTGGCGGCGGCGCCTGCGTCGCCTACGCCCCGGATGAGAACGGCAAGGCCAAGGGCATCCCGGAGGCGGTGATGTTCACCCCGATCGCCCCCGCCACGCCCGGCGCCGGTGCCGACCGGCCCGCCGCGGTGCCGATGATGGCGCGCGGACTGTTCCTGCTGCACGCCCGCTACGGCGTCCTGCCGTTCGAAACCCTCGTCCAGTCCGCCGAGCAACTGGCTCGGACGGGTGTCCCGGCCTCCCGCGCCCTGGTGAGGGACCTGTCCCTCGTCTCCGGCCCCCTGCTGGCCGATCCCGGCGCAAGGGCGGTGTTTGCCCCGACCGGCGTGCCCCTGGTCGAGGGCCAGTTGCTGCGCCAGCCGGATCTGGCCGCGACCTTCGCCCAGATTCGCACCGCCGGCGTCGGCGACATGTATCAGGGCGCGCTCGCCGCCCGGATCGTGCAGGCCTCGACCCAGATCGGCGGCCCGCTTCAGTCGTCTGATCTGCGTGACGCCCTGCCCAGGCTGGCGCCCCCGCTGATCCGCGATTACCAGAGGGACAAGGTCGCCTTCCTGCCGCCGCCGGCCGACGGCGGACTGGCCGCCGAGGCCGCCTTCGACGTGCTGGCCCACAACCCGAACGACCTCGGCCTCGCCCTCGCCCGTTCCCTGGCCGTTGCCGCCCGCTATCGCGCCGGTGGCATCACGCCGGAGGCCGCACTGACCGCGCCCGGCCTGCCGGCCGCCGGACCCACGCTGTTTCCCGCCTCCACCAGCTTCGTGACCATGGATAAGGAGGGCGGCGCGGTGGCCTGCGCGCTGACCCTGGACAATCTGTTCGGCACCGGGCGCATCCTGCCGGGTCTCGGTTTCCTGGCCGCCGCCTCACCCGCCGCCGTGCCGCAGCCCCTGCTGGCGGCCGGCGTGGTGTGGAACGACCGGAAGAAAGCCTTCCGAGCCGCCGCCGGCGGGTCGGGCCAGGCCGGCGCGCCGCTGGCGGTGGCCACCGCGCTGATGAACGCACTCAGAACCGGCCAGCCGATGAGCGTGCCCGTCCCCGACCCGGGACGCGCCAACGTCATCGCCTGCGCTCGTTACCTGCCAGGGGAGAGCAGCCAATGCGCCTGGGCCAACGATCCACGCGAATCCGGGCTGGCGGTGGGGTCCAACTGACCCACAAGCTGCTGGGCTTGTGCCTGACGCTCGGCGTCCTGGCACCGGCCGTACCGGCGAGCGCGCAGCGGGCCGCGCCCACGTTCGCCGGACCCGATCGCATCATCTGCAACGCCGCGTTCTGCGAACTCGGCAGCGGCGCCCACCCGAAGGAGCGTATCCGCGTCATCGTGTCCAACCTGCCGCAGGACGAAATCCGCCGCCTGCGCAAATGCACCGGCGTCGCCAAACCCTGCATCGTCACCATCGAGGGCACCCTGGAAGGCGATCAGAAGCAGGTCATGGCCAGTGCGATCCAATGGCAGGGCTGACAAGGTGGCGCTGAAAACCGGCAGAGGCGCCGCCGCGCCACCGTTTCTGGTGATGGACGTGATCGCCGCCGCCAACGCCCGCCAGGCCGCGCTGCCCGCGAACGCCCCCCACGTCATCCGCATGGAGGTCGGCCAGCCCAGCACCGGCGCCCCCGCCGGCGCCATCGCCGCTGCCCAGGCCGCACTGGGGTCTGGCCAGCCGCTCGGCTACACCGAGGCGTTCGGCCTCCGCTCCCTCCGCCACCGCATCGCCGCCCACGCTCGGGATTGGTATGGCGTAAGCCTGCCGATCGAGCGCATCGCGGTGACCGTTGGCGCCTCCGGAGCCTTCCCGCTGGCCTTTCTCGCCGCCTTCGACTCCGGCGACCGCATCGCCATGGCCGCGCCGTTCTACCCGCCCTACGTCAACATCCTGACCGCCCTCGGCATGACCCCGCTGATCCTGGAGACGACGCTGGAAACCCGCTTCCAGCCCACCGTCGCCATGCTGGAGAAGCTCGACCCGCGTCCCGACGGCCTGATCGTCGCCAGCCCGTGCAACCCCGCCGGCACCATGCTGCACGCCGGCGAACTGGCTGCCATCGCCGTCTGGTGCGACCGCAACGGCGTCCGCCTGGTCAGTGACGAGATCTATCACGGCCTGAACTACGACAGCCCGGTCGCCTCCGCCGCCCAGTTCAGCGACAGCGCCATCGTCGTCAACAGCTTCTCCAAATACTTCAGCATGACCGGCTGGCGCATCGGCTGGCTGGTCCTGCCGCCCGACCTGGCCCGCCCGGTGGAACGCCTGGCGCAAAACATGTTCATCTGCGCCCCCGCCATCGCCCAGGTCGCCGCCGAGGCCGCCTTCGACTGCCACGCGGAACTGCAAGCCAACATCGCCCGCTATCGCCGGTCCCGAGACCATCTGCTGACCGCATTGCCGGCAGCCGGCTTCACCCGCCTGTCCCCCGCCGAGGGCGCGTTCTACCTGTTCGCCGACATCAGCGACCGCAGTAACGACAGCGCCGCCTTCTGCGCCCGCATGCTGCAGGAAGCCGGCGTCGCCGTCAGCCCCGGCGTCGATTTCGACCGCACCCGCGGCAACCGCTTCGTCCGCTTCAGCTACTGCGGCCCGGAGGCGGATATGAAGGAAGCAGCCGAGCGTTTGAAGGCATGGCGCTAGCCGAATCTGCAACGTCTGTGGATCACCCGAGCTATCGAGCCGAGCAAGAACCGGCCATACGGAATAATACCAGTCCGCATCGAGACCGACTCTCCACCGGCCGTGCCTCGTCATGCCGACGGAGGCCCGCAATCCACACGTTATTCCAAGAGCAGCACTGCAAGCCACGGCCTACACCAGTCCGCATTGAGATCGACTCTCCACCGGCCGTGCCTCGTCATGCCGACGAAGGTCGGCATCCATGCCTTTCGCCCGCGCAACAAAGCCATGGATGCCTAGGCCCGCCACGACGACTGCCCGTCGGTGCCAATGGGCCAACAACAACGTCGTTTGCGATGATGCAATTCCATATTGAACCTGACGCAAGGCCCTATCGTCGCGGCCCGGCGTGCCGGGCGATGACCTGGATAAAGGATCAATACCAACACAGGCCGCCCTTATAGCGTTGTCTGTTGCATCTCGCTGTTTCGCCCGCGCGGACCATGCACGATCCATGAATGCCGTCGGCGCGAAAGCAATCAAGAATGACGCGGAGTTTCGCGGAGAGGAGATTTCGGTCGGTGGCATGCAGTACCGTGATTGCCTCTCGCCGACTGCTCGAAATGCCCGCAATCGGCATCGAGTCCGCAAGTCAAATCCAGCACTCCTCCGAGAAACTCCGCGCGAACTCAGCGAAACTCCGCGATCCGCTTGATTACTTCCCAATCCATCGCCGCGAAGTAGGGTGGCACTCCCAACAGCCGTCAACACGGCGGACACGGAATGACCCGCATGGAGCGATCATCGCTGCGCACCGTTATACGTCCCACCCAACGCGTTCGCTATATCATACCATCCGGCGTTGATGCCGACTCGTCTGTTGACCCCGCCCGTCATGCCGGTATCCACGCCTTTTACGAGCAAAAACAAAGATATGGATAACGAATCCTGCGCTCGCCACGACGGTTGCACGGCGGTGCCGATGGATCAACATCAAGCGCGTTCGGCATTTCAATCATTGAAACCAACAGATAACGCGACCACATACCGCGACAAGAACCACCGGCATCGATGCCGACTCTTCGGGTGACCCCAACCGTCACGCCGAAGGCGGTCGGCATCCACGCCTTTCACCCAACAGCACCACAGTCACGAACGGCCGTTGCCTGGCAACAACGACCGCCCGCAACCCTCCCCCTACCGCCCAGGCGTCGGCATCGTAAACTCCGCCCCCCGCCGCGTCCCCGCCGTCCACCGCTGCGTCACCGCCTTGTAGCGCGTGTAGAACCGCACCCCCTCCGGCCCATAGATATGGTGATCCCCGAACAGCGAGTGCTTCCACCCGCCGAACGAGTGAAACGCCATCGGCACC
>DATAZJ010000315.1:0-4914 GCA_036272115.1 Rhodopila sp.
CGGGGGCGTGTTCCAGTGCTCGATAGAAACGATCGAGTTCTTTTTTGGCCTCGACCAGGCCCTGATCGGAGAAATCGAGCAGCGAACGGTAGTGCGTGCGCAGCAACAGCAGGCGGACGGCCTCGGCTGGCGCCTTGGCGAGGATTTCGCGGACGGTGAAGAAATTGCCGAGACTTTTCGACATTTTCTCGCCGTTCACCTGCAGCATGCCGTTGTGCATCCAGTAGCGGGCGAAATGGCTGCCGGGGACGGCGCACAGGCTTTGCGCCATTTCGTTTTCGTGGTGCGGGAAGATCAGGTCGCTGCCGCCGCCGTGGATGTCGAAGGTCTCGCCGAGGTATTTCCAGGACATGGCGGAGCATTCGATATGCCAGCCGGGGCGGCCGCGGCCCCAGGGCGAGTCCCAGCCGGGCAGGTCGTCGGTCGAGGGCTTCCACAGCACGAAATCGCCGGCGTCGCGCTTGTAGGGGGCGACCTCGACCCGAGCGCCGGCGAGAAGCTCGTCCTGGGAGCGGCCGGAGAGTTTTCCGTAATCGGCGTCGGAGGCGACCGCGAACAGGACGTGGCCCTGGGCGGCGTAGGCATGGCCCGAGGCGATGAGGCGCTGGATGATCATGATCATCTCGGCGATGTGGGCGGTGGCTCGGGGCTCCTGGTCGGGCGGCAGGCTGCCGAGGGCGGCCATGTCGGCATGGAAGTCGGCCGTGGTGCGGGCGGTGATGGCGGCGATCGGCTCGCCGCTTTCACGGGCTCGGGCGTTGATCTTGTCGTCCACGTCGGTGATGTTGCGGACGTAGGTGACGTGTTCTGTTCCGTACAGCAGGCGCAGCAGGCGGGCGACGACGTCGTAGACGACGACGGGGCGGGCATTGCCGAGATGTGCGAGGTCGTAGACGGTCGGACCGCAGACATACATACGGACGTCGGCCGGATTGGCTGGTTCGAACCGCTCCTTGCGGCGGGTCAGGCTGTTGTGCAGGTAGAGTTCGGGCATCGCGGGTCCATACATCGGCCAGATACAAATCGGCGGGGCTTTGTCCGCGAAACCCACCGGCAACGCAATGTGGTTTGAGCTTGGGCGATTTGAGTCTGGGCGATTTGAGTCTGGGCGATTTGAGCTTGGGCGATTTGACAATGGCGAAAGGGGGCGTTACGCACCGCTCGCTCTATTGAGAATGGTTCGAAAATGCCCGGTGCGTCATAGACCCCCGAGACGACGATGCGCGCGGCATCCCGCCTGCGCCGGTTTCTGGCGGTGTTCGGCCCTGGCCTGGTGGTCATGCTGGCCGATACCGATGTCGGCAGCGTCATCACCGCCGGGCAGAGCGGCGTGCAATGGGGCTACCGCCTGCTGATGCTGCAATTGGTCCTGGTACCGATCCTCTACATGGTGCAGGAACTGACGGTGCGGCTGGCGATCTTCACCGGACGCGGCCACGGCGAACTGATCCGCGACACGTTCGGGCCGATCTGGGCCTGGGTGTCGGCGATTGGCCTGGGCATCGCCACCGTCGGGGCGCTGCTGACGGAATTCGCCGGCGTGGCGGGTGTGGGGGAGCTTTATGGGCTGCCCCGTTATGCCTCGCTGCCGGTGGCCGCGATCGCGCTGCTGGTCGTGGTGTTCACCGGATCGTACCGGCGGGTCGAGCGGTTCGCCATCGCCGTGGGCCTGTTCGAGCTGGCGTTCTTCTTCGTCGCCTGGGCGGCGCATCCGGATGTGGGGGCGATGCTGGCGGGTTCGCTGGATATCCCGTTCCACAATCCGGATTACATGTATCTGGCGGCGGCGAATATCGGCGCGGTGATCATGCCGTGGATGGTGTTCTACCAGCAGTCGGCGGTCGCCGATAAGCGGCTGCGTCCCGAACATCTGGCGGCGGCTCGGTGGGATACGGCGATCGGGGCGCTGCTGACCCAGTTGATCATGGCGGCGGTGCTGATCGCCTGCGCCGCGACGATCGGGCGAGGCAATCCGAACGCGACGCTGTCCACTGTCGGCGACATGGCTCAGGCGCTCACCCCGTTCATGGGCACGGCGATCGGCAACCTGGTGTTCGGTGTCGGTGTGCTCGGCGCGGGGATGGTCGCGGCCATCGTGGTATCGCTGGCGTTTGCCTGGGGTCTGGGCGAAGTGACCGGCTACCGGCGGTCGCTGGAGATGCACCCGCTGGAGGCGCACTGGTTCTATGGCGTGTATGCGCTGTGCGTCGTGGCGGGTGCCGTGGTGGTGGGCCTGTGGCCCGACCTGGTGTCGCTGAACGTGGGGGTGCAGGTGGGGAACGCGTTCCTGCTGCCGGTGGTGCTGGGGTTCCTGATCGCGCTGGCGGTGAAGGCGCTGCCTCGGGCGCACCGGCTGCGGGGGGTGTATTTGTGGGTGGTGGTGGCGGTGGCCGTGGTGACCTGCGCGCTGGGCGTGTTCGGCGGGTTGTCGGGCGCGGGGCTGGTGTGACGCGGGTCTGCCGGGTTGGGGGTTTTTCCGTTGCTGGCGGACGCGTGGATGCCGACCTGCGTCAGCATGGCGGGGAGAGGGCGGTGGGTCGGTCGTTCGGCGCGTGGCGGTTGCCTCGGGCCGTGCTTGCGCGACGGGCGGGCAGCATTAACTATATTGAATGGTTCAACTGACCCCGCTGCCTGAACGAGGCGTTATAGCGATCGAGGGTGATGATCGCGTCGCTTTCCTTCAGGGACTCGTTTCCAATGACATCGAAGCCGTCCGGCCCGGGAATGCCGTCTGGGCGGCCTTGCTGACGGCGCAGGGCAAGTGGCTGGCAGATTTTTTCGTGCTCGCCCATGCGGATGCGCTGCTGCTGGATTGCGAGGCGGAACAGGTGCCGATGCTGGTTCAGCGGCTTTCGCGCTATCGGTTGCGGATGCAGGTTACCCTGCGGCCGGAACCCGGGCTGCATGTGCATGTCGCGTGGGGTGGCGACCCGGGCGTGGGCGGGATCGTGGCGCCCGATCCCCGGCTGCCCGAGCTTGGATGGCGGGTTCTTGCCGCCGAAATGCTGCCGGCCACGGCGACTCCCGAGGACTGGGACCGGCATCGGCTGGCGGCCGGCGTGCCCGACGGATCGAAGGACATGGAGGCGGATCGAAGCATTCTGCTGGAGGCCGGGTTCGATGAACTGGCCGGCGTTTCGTGGTCGAAGGGCTGCTACATGGGCCAGGAACTGACCGCTCGGACGAAGTATCGCGGGCTGGTCAAACGGCGGCTGGTGCCGGTGCGTGTCGAGGGCGCGTTGCCTGCGCCGGGCAGCCCGGTGCTGCGGGATGGGGTGGAGGTCGGCACGATGCGGTCCGGGCGGGACGGGGTCGGACTGGCGTCGTTGCGGCTGGATGCGATCGGCGCCACGCTGCATTGTGTGGATGCGACGCTGGTGCCGTCCGTGCCGGCGTGGATGCGTCTGCCGGTCTCGGTATCCTGACCTGAGGGGAACGATACGTGGATCAGATGACGTCCAGGCTGAACCCGGCGAAGTTCCGCGATCCGTTCACCACGGCGGCAGGGGAGACGCGGGCGACCGTGGCCCTGCGCGCGCTGGAGACGCTGTGGTTCAACACCGGCACGCTGTGCAACCTGACCTGCCGCAACTGCTATATCGAATCGTCTCCGCGCAACGACCGGCTGGCTTACCTGACGCTGGCCGAAGTCGAGACCTATCTTGATGAGATCGCCCGGGATGGGCTGCCGACCAAGCTGATCGGATTCACCGGCGGCGAGCCGTTCATGAACCCGCAGATCGTTGCGATGCTGGACGCCGTGCTGTCGCGCGGGCTGGATGCGCTGGTCCTGACCAATGCGATGAAGCCGCTGCGCAAGCTACGTCCGGAGATGCTGGCGTTGCGGGAACGGTATGGTGAGCGGCTGACGATCCGGGTGTCGCTCGATCATCATGATCCTGTCATTCATGAGCAGGAACGTGGGCACCGCAGTTGGGCCCCTGCCCTGGATGGGCTGGTCTGGCTGGCTCGGAACGGGTTCAGGCTCGATGTCGCCGGGCGGCGGTTTACCGGGGAAACCGAGCAGTCGTTGCGGGAAGGATTTTTTCGGCTTTTCGCGGCGCATGGGGTTCCGGTGGATGCACATGATCCGGTGCGGCTGATGCTGTTCCCGGAGATGGAGCCGGAGCGGGATGTGCCCGAGATTACCACCGCGTGCTGGGGGATTCTGCACAAGTCGCCGGGTGACGTGATGTGTGCAGGAGCTCGGATGGTGGTGAAGCGGCGGGATGCGCCGGCGCCTGTCGTGCTGGCGTGTACTTTGTTGGCCTATGATCCGCGTTTTGAGATGGGAACGACTTTGGCGGAGGCGTCGGCGCCGGTGTCGCTCAACCACCCGTTCTGCGCGTCGTTCTGTGTGCTGGGTGGGGCATCCTGCAGCCGCTGAGCCAGCATGTCGCTGAAGCGTTCGGCGCCTTCCGGGTTCAGATGGGAGAACATGTCGCCGAAGAACCGGTCCGGCCAGTGCGGCATGATCTGCGACGCGACGCGGAAGTGCTTGTAGCGGCGTTCGTAGTCGGCCAGGTAGGCGGCGAAACCGGCGGGCACGGCGGGATTGACCACGTTCCACGTCGACTGGTTGATCGGCATGGCGATGAAGCGGGTCTCGATGCCGCGGCGGTCGAGTTCCGCCAGCAGTTGGTCGAAGTAGTGGTCGAGGATCGGCAGCGGCCGGAATGCGCCCATGTGGCCGTCCAGGGTGACGACGCTGTTGCCGGGGTCGGTGCCGAAGTAATAGTGGCCGCGTGCGGCCAGGGTCGTGGCCAGCCATTGCTGGTTGGCGGGCCAGCGCATGAAGAAGCCGCCATGCGCGAGGTTGGAAAAATACAGGGGTGGAAAGCGGATTTTGTACAGCCAGTCGCGTAGCCGCAGCGGCACGCCCGCAAGCGGTTGCGAGGCATAGACCGATCGGTC
>DATAZJ010000316.1:0-6634 GCA_036272115.1 Rhodopila sp.
AGATTGGTAAATTCGGTTTGTATATAATCTTCCATATGATGCAGCACGAATGCGGCGCCACCCGTCGTTGTAGTGATATGGAAACGATCCGCGGCGAGGCGGGCGACGATGCCGTCATCGCGAATGAAACCATCCTCGCCCAGAAGCACCGCGTAGCGGCAGCGTCCAGGCGCAAGGGTGGTGAAATCGCCGGTGTATAGACGGCTCAGGAACGCCGCCGCGTCCGGCCCGACGACCTCGATCTTTCCCAGCGTGCTGGCATCGAGCATTCCTGCGTCGCCGCGCACCGCCAGGCACTCGCGCACTACCGCTGCATCAATAGTTTCGATATCGGTTCTAAAGCAGCGGGCACGCTTCCAGGTGCCTACATCCTCCAGCACCGCGCCCGGCGTGGCGATTGGCGGCAACCGCACCGGCGCGGACAACGCGTCCCGGGACGTCCCGGCGAGGGCCCCGAACGTCACCGGCGTGTATGGCGGCCGGAACGTGGTCAGGCCCACGGCTTCAATCCCCTGCCCTGTCAGCGCCGCCACCGAGGCCAACGCGTTCAGGTTGGATGTCTTGCCTTGGTCGGTCGCCATCCCGGTGGTGGTGTAGCGCTTCACATGTTCGATGGAGACGAATCCCTCGTCAGTCGCGATCGCCAGATCCTTCGTCGTCACATCGTTCTGGAAATCCACGAAGGCGGAACGATGTGATGCCGCCGCGAACGGCGGGATGGGGCGGCGCATCACCGGAACGCCCGCGACGGCGAACGGCGGGGGCTCGCTGCCGCCCGCCACGGCGCCATCACGCAGACACGCCGCGAGATCGAATACGCCGGCACAAGCGCCGACCGCGCCTTCGGACGGCAGATAAACGCCTGAGGCGGCGTCGAACACCAACTGTCCCCGCGACTGGCTGAACAGATGCACCGACGGTGTCCAGCCGCCGCACATCAGGATCGTATCGCAGGGAATGATATCGGTTCGGTTGGCCAGCCTGGCGGAATGAACCCGAAGACGCCCCTCGGTACCGCCGATTGTCGCGCCGGAATGGATTGGGATTCCAAGGGTACGAGCCGTCGCCACCACTTCGCCGTCCGGGTCGGAGCGCTGGTCGACGATGGCGGCGATCGTCACGCCCGCTGCATGCAAATCGATCGCTGCACGATAGGCACTGTCGTCGGCCGTCGCGATCACCGCGCGCTGCGCAACCTTGACGCCATAGCGGTGCAGATACGTGCGCGCCGCGCCAGCCAGCATCACGCCGGGACGATCGTTGCCAGGAAACACCATCGGCCGCTCAATCGCCCCGCTCGCCAGCACGACGCGGCCGGCGCGCACCTGCCACAGCCGTTCCCTCGGGAGCACCGGAGCCGGATCACCGAGATGATCAATGACCCGCTCCGCCAGCCCGATCATGTTTCCTGGATACCACCCGAACGCTGTCGTGCGAGGTAGCAGCGTCACCGTCCCACCAAGGGTGGCGATCGCTTCCCGCACCCAATCCGGCGCCGACCAGCCGTCGATCGTGACGTTCGGTTCGTGCAACAGGGAGCCGCCGAGTTCCGCCTGCTCATCGCACAGGATCACCCGCGCGCCGGTCGCCGAGGCACCCAGGGCCGCCGCCAGGCCGGCTGCGCCGCCGCCGATGATAAGCACGTCGCAATGGGCGTAGCGATGCAGATACCGATCCGGATCCGCCTCGACCGGCGCCCGCCCAAGCCCTGCCGCGCGGCGGATCGCCGGCTCGTACAGCCGTTTCCAGAATGACGGCGGCCACATGAAGCTCTTGTAGTAGAACCCAGCGGACAGCAGCGGCGCAGCAAATCCGGCCAACCCGCCCAGATCGAACCGCAACGATGGAAACCGGTTCTGGCTGTGCGCAGTCAGGCCATCGTACAGTTCCACCTGCGTGGCCCGCAGATTCGGCGTGATCCGCCCTGCCCCGCGGTCGATCGTGACCAGCGCATTCGGTTCCTCCGACCCGGCCGACAGAATGCCGCGCGGGCGGTGATACTTGAACGAACGGCCCACCAGATGCACGTCGTTCGCGAGCAACGCCGAGGCCAGCGTGTCGCCAGGGAATCCCTCGTACCGCCGTTCGTCGAATGTGAAATGAATCGGTTCGGCACGATTAATCCGCCCGCCCGCCGCGACACGAAACGGCTGCGTCATGATGGGGGCGCCTCGCCGGGCTTGTACGTTGCCGCGATCCGGTCGCTGACGGTGTCGCGTATGCAGTTGAAGAACCGCCCGCACCCGTGCAGATGCCGCCACCGTTCGGCGTGCCGGCCTCTCGGGTTGTCACGTAGATACAAGTACGCCCCCCAGGTAGCGTCATCGACCACGGACGGGTCGGCCGGCCGAACCACATGCGCCTGGCCGCCGTACCGAAATTCATTCTCCGGCCGAGGGCCGCACCAGGGGCAGGGAATCAACAGCATCAGTGTGCTACCGCCGCTGCCGCGGCTTCATCGATCAGCCGGCCGGCCACGAAACGATCCAGACTGAACGGTGCGGCGATCGGATGCGGCGTTCCGGCCGCGATCGTCGCGGCGAACACATCCCCCGATCCGGGAATCGCCTTGAAGCCGCCTGTTCCCCAGCCGCAATTGACAAAAAGCCCCGGCACCGGCGTCAGGCCGACGATCGGCGAGCGATCCGGCGTCGTATCGACGATGCCACCCCAGTTGCGCAGCATCCGCAGCCGCCGGAACGATGGAAACAGTTCACAGACCGCCGCCACGGTCTCGGACGCGATATGCAGCCCGCCGGCCTGGCTGTATGACGGGTAAGCATCCGTCCCTGCGCCGATCACCAACTCCCCTTTGTCGGATTGAGAAACATAGGCGTGGACGGTGTTCGACATCACCACGCAGGGCATCACCGGCTTTACCGGCTCACTGACCAATGCTTGCAAGGGAAACGATTCCAGCGGCATGCGCACGCCGGCCATCGCCATCACCACACTGGTATGGCCAGCCGCCACCACGCCGACCCGCTTTGCCTCGATCGGCCCACGGGTCGTTTCGACCCCGATCACCGTCCCGGCCGGGTCGCGCGTAATCCCCGTCACCGCGCAGTTCTGGATGATATCGACACCCATGGCGGAGGCAGCCCGAGCGTAGCCCCAGGCAACCGCGTCATGCCGGGCGACTCCGCCGCGACGCTGAAGGGCCGCACCGAGGACCGGGTAGCGAACGCTGGGACTAACATCCAACGGTGGGCAGAACGCCTTGGCCTCGGCCGGCGTCAGCCATTCGTTGTCGATCCCCTGCAGGCGGTTGGCATGCACATGGCGCTTGAATACCTGCACATCGTGATGGGTGTGCGCCAGCATCAGGACCCCACGCGGCGAATACATCACGTTGTAGTTCAGGGCCTGCGCCAATCCCTCCCACAGCTTCAGCGCGTGCTCATACAGCGCCGCGCTTTCAGGTTGCAGGTAGTTGGAGCGGATGATGGTCGTGTTCCGCCCGGTGTTGCCGCCGCCCAGCCAGCCTTTGTCCAGCACCGCGACGTCACGGATGCCGTAGGTCTTCGCCAGGTAGTATGCCGTCGCGAGCCCGTGTCCACCCGCGCCGACAATCACCACGTCGTACGACGCCTTGGGCTGCGCGTCCCGCCACTGCCTGGCCCAGGCCTTGCCAGCCCCGTGCCGCAGCAGGGACAGAAAGGAGAATGTCGAAATTTCCGCCATCAAGCGGCATCCTTGCCACACCCCCCGCCCCACGCAAAGCCGCAAGCCTTCCGGTCGGCGCCGATCCGGGTATAGGATTGTCACAAACAAGGGATGAGACGATGGCTGAGTTCGACTACATCATCGTGGGCGCCGGTTCCGCCGGCTGTGTGCTGGCAAACCGCCTGAGCGAGGACAGAAGCGCCACCGTGCTGCTATTGGAAGCCGGGCCGAAAGACAGCTCCATGTGGATCAGGATCCCGGCCGGATTTACCAAGCTGCTCAACAATCCAACGTATAACTGGAATTTCGAGAGCGAGCCGGAACCCAACGCCAACAATCGGCGCATCCCAATTCCGCGCGGGCGCACGTTGGGCGGATCCAGTGCCATCAATGGCATGCTGTATGTCCGTGGCAACCCGCTCGACTACAACACCTGGTCGCAGTTCGGAAACCAGGGTTGGGGTTACGATTCGGTGCTGCCGTATTTCCGCAAGGCCGAACATTTTGCCCCCGGCGGCGACGACTCGCGCGGCCGCGGTGGCCCGCTGAACGTCGAGCATATGCGGGAGCGTGCCGAGCTGCTGGACGCGTTCATCGACGCCGCGGTGGATCAGGGATTCCCGCGCAACAAGGATTATAACAACGGCCACCAGGAAGGGTTCGGCTACTTCCAGGTCACCCAGAAGAACGGTGAGCGCTGGTCCTGCGCCCGCGGCTACCTCGATCCCATTCGCAACCGGCCCAACCTGAAGATCGAAACCGAGTCCCTGACGACGAAAGTGCTGCTGAAGGGCAAGCGCGCCGTTGGCGTCGCCTACACCCAGGGTGGCGTCACCAAGGAAGCGCACGCCAACCGCGAGGTCATCCTGGCCGCCGGCGCCGTGAAATCGCCGCACCTGTTGGAACTGTCCGGCATCGGCAACCCCGAGTTGCTGTCACCGCTGGGCATCGAGATCCAACACGCTTTGCCCGGAGTCGGTGAAAACTACCGCGACCATTACGCTCCGCGCATGAACTGGCGGGTGAAGCTGCCGGTGACGCTGAATGAACGCAGCCGTGGCCTGGCCTTGGCCAAGGAGGTGTTCAAATACTACACCCAGCGGCGCGGCATCCTGACCTTCACCGCCGGCATCGCCTATGGCTTCATCAAAACCAGGCCGGAGCTGGAGGAACCCGACGTCCAGTTCCATTTCGCCCATGCCAGCTACGGCAACGCGCAAAAGCGCGACCTGGAAACCGAACCGGGCATGACCCTGACGACCTATCAGTGCCGGCCGGAATCGAAAGGCTCGATCCACGCCAAGTCGAACGATCCCACGGCCGCGCCGGCGATCCGACCGAACTACCTGGCCGACCCGATCGACCAGCGCGTTCTGGTGGACGGCATGAAAATCGGCCGCAGCATTATCGGCAGCCGTGTCCTGGACAAATACCGCGCCTACGAGATGAACCCCGGGGAAAAAGTCCAAAGCGACGCCGAATGGCTGCAGTTCGCCCGCGAGAATGGCCAAACCACCTACCATGTGATCGGCACCTGCAAGATGGGCCCGGACACGATGGCCGTGGTTGACGATCGCCTGCGTGTGCATGGTATCGCCGGACTGCGCGTGGTGGATGCTTCGATCATGCCGACCGTGCCGTCGGGCAATACCAACGCAGCGGTCATCATGATCGCCGAAAAAGGCGCCGACATGATCAAGGCGGCGACCGCCGACGACCTGCGGGCGGCAGCTTAGCGAAGGCGAGGGGCACTTCCCCCTTGACCCGCTCTTCGCGGCCCAAGCCCACCAAGGAGCGACGCTCCGTGGAACCGCCAATAAGGGGAGCAGGGGCGACCGAGGCGGGTATAACGTCTGAGTAGCCCCCTTCTCCCCTGAACCCAATTAGTGGGATCGAAGGGCCGCCGGCCCTTCGCGGGTCAAGGGCAGCGCCCTTGCCTTCCTTAAGACTCCAGCAGCCGTCGCAGCAGCTCGACGTCCTCGGCGAAATTGCCGTCGCGTTCCATTAGTTCGGTGACGCGGGATACCGCATGCATCACCGTGGTATGATCACGATTACCGAACTTGCGACCGATTTCCGGAAGGCTGCGGCTGGTGAGTTGTTTCGCCAGATACATCGCCACCTGCCGGGGCCGAGCGACCGCACGCGCGCGCCTGGCGGAAGACATGTCGGTCAGACGAATACTGTAATGCTCCGCAACTTTCTTTTGTATTTCTTCGATTGTAACACGGCGATCATGTGCCTTCAGAATATCGTGAAGCACTTCATGCGTCGTTTCCAATGTAACCGGACGGCCAAACAAGTTCGCGTGCGCGACCAAGCGATTCAGTGCGCCTTCCAGTTCCCGGACATTGGAGGTGATCTTGTGTGCCAGAAACTCCAACACCTTTCCCGGTACGTCGACCCCCGCTCGGGCTGCCTTCGCCTCCAGGATCGAGATACGCAGTTCATAGGTGGTCGAATGCAGATCGGCGACCATGCCGCAACCCAGGCGGGTGCGTAGCCGGTGCTCCAGCCCGTTCAGGTCGGACGGCGACTTGTCGGCCGACACGACGATCTGTTTGCCCTGCTCCACCAGATAGTTGAACGTGTGGAAAAATTCTTCCTGCGTGTTGTCCTTGCCAATCAGGAATTGCAGGTCGTCGATCATCAAGACATCGACGCTGCGGAGGTTTTCCTTGAATTCCATCGTCGATTGGCTGCGGATCGCCGCGATGAAGCGGTACATGAACTTCTCAGCCGACATATAGGCGACCGAGATCGGGTCGGTGGTGCGATCCGTCAGTTCCCAGGCGATCGCATGCATCAGATGGGTCTTGCCCAAGCCGACGCCGCCATACAGGAACAGCGGGTTGAATCCGGGACTGGAGGGGTGTTCGGCGACGCGGCGGGCGCAGGCATGGGCGAATTCGTTCGGTTTGCCGACGACAAAACCCTCAAAGGTGAAGCGCGGATCGAGCGGCGCGGC
>DATAZJ010000317.1:0-7687 GCA_036272115.1 Rhodopila sp.
ACGCCAGCAGTGCGGCGGAACGGTCCACCGGCGGCCGGGCGGCGAGGCGCGGCGGGGTGCGGCCGACGATCAGTTGCACCAGTTCCGCCGGCGATGTCTCGCCGATTTCCCTGACGGCGACGCGAAACCCGTCCCGCATGACCGTGACCCGATCGGCGAGCCGGAAAATCTCGTCCATCCGATGGCTCACATATACCATGCCCCGCCCCGCTCGGCGCAGCCGGTCCAGTACCGCGAATAACCTTGCCACCTCGCTTTCCGGCAGGCTGGCGGTGGGTTCATCGAGGACAATCACTTCCGCCTCGGTCGCCAGCGCGCGGGCAATGGCGACGATGGATTTGTCGGTCTGGGTCAGGTCGACGATGCGCGCCTCGGTGTCCAGGGCGCAGCCCATCAGATCGAGCGCACGACGCGCCTGGGCGCGCACGCCGGCCCAGTCCACCAGCCCCCGTTTGCGCGGATACCCGGCGGCGAGGGCGATATTTTCCGCCACGCTCATCCATTCCACCAGCGCGAGGTCCTGATGGATAAAGGCGATCGGCAGCTTGTCGGTGCGCGGGTCGACCAGCCGATCATGCACCCGGATCTCGCCCGCGTCGGCGGGATAAACCCCGGCCAGAACTTTTATCAATGTGGATTTGCCGGCGCCGTTGCCACCCAGCAGAGCATGCACCTCGCCGGAGGCGACGGCGAAATCGACCTGGTTGACAGCCTGGGTGCCGCCGAAGGTCTTCACGATGTTTGTCATCGCCACGATCGCCGCAGCCATGGCCCGTCCTTCCCCTGGCGATCGTTTTGTCACGATCCATCACCAGGCCAAGCTAACAGGATATATTTTGGCGGCAAGGTGCAAAATATGCAGTATCTGGGCATTCGGGTTTGAATATCGCAAGACTGCCGTGGCCTGCCGCTGTTCAGGGCAATCAGGCGCAGGCGTTGTGTGACGAACGGCGGACCTGCGTGGCCCGTTCGGTCACCGTTGGTGGATCAACGCTTCAGTAAGAATTGGCATCGAAAAAGGAAGAACCCAACGCAGATAAGAGACGGATGCACGCTGATGCACGCGGATGCTGATCTATCTGACCGATGCGTGCCTTCACCGCCCGTTGAGGCCGAAGGCGTCAATCATACGAAAAAACAAATACTTGTGGAGAGATACTCAGGCTCACTCAATACGCTCGGGATGGGATTTCTACAGACGATCCAGGGAAACGCCTTCATCCATGAGCCCCGAAAGACGGAGGTCGGCAAATCGCCGCCGGACCTCGGGTGCGTGCCCAATAGCCGGTGCTTCCCCGCCATTTGCGTGCATCCGCGTGCATCCGCCCCTTATCTGCGTTAGGAGCCTTCCTTGCTGATACCCGCACCGTCCGGCGAAGCGCACGCCGACGGCTTCACCCGATTGCTTCGGCCTGCCGCCGGCCCTCTATCCCGCCCAACCCGCCCCGCGTTACCCTGCCGCCATCGCCATGACGGCGCACCCAACGCCGCTACCCGGAGGCGTCAGGCCAAATGGCAACCGCCGCCGATCTGTCCATCATCATCCCCACCCTGAATGCCGCCGCCTTCCTGCCCCGGACCCTGGCCACGCTGGAGAACCACGGCGAGATCATCATCGTCGATGGCGGCAGCACCGACAGCACGCACGAACAGGCCGTCACCCTCGGTGCCCGCGTCCTGACCACCCCGCGCGGCCGAGGCACCCAACTCGCCGCCGGAATCGCCGCCGCCACCCGTCCGTGGCTGCTGCTGCTGCACGCCGACACGCGCCTGTCACCGGACTGGTGGTCCGAACGTCCCGCCGACACCGCGCATGCCGGCTATTTCCGCTTCGTGCTGGACAGCGACGCCCCCCAGGCCCGCCGCCTCGAACGCCTGGTGGCCTGGCGCGGCCGCGTCCTGGGCCTGCCCTACGGCGACCAAGGCCTGCTGATCCACCGCGACCTGCTGCGTTCGGTCGGCGGCATGCGTCCCCTGCCCCTGATGGAGGATGTCGACCTGGTACGCCGCCTCGGCCGCCACCGTCTGGTGCCGCTCGCCGCCGACGCAGTCACCTCGGCGCATAAATGGGAGACGCAAGGCTACCTGCGCCGCTCCGCCCGCAACCTGCTGTGCCTGTCACTGTGGTTCGCCGGCGTGCCACCGGAAAAAATCCAGCGGCTCTACGGATGAGGGACACCGTCATCGTCTTCGCCCGAGCCCCTCGCCTGGGAACGGTGAAGCGCCGCCTGGCGAGGGATATCGGCGACCGAGCCGCGCTGCGCTTCCACGTCGCCACGCTGACCGCGCTGTTGCGCGACCTGAAAGCCTGCCACCGCTTCGACACCGTGCTGGCCGTCACCCCCGACCGATCGCGCATCCGCCTGCCTGTCCAAGTCCGGCGCATCGACCAGGGCCACGGCGACCTCGGCCGCCGCATGACCCGGGCGCTTTGCCGGTATCGCCGGGTGGCGCTGATGGGCTGCGACATCCCGCAGGCGGGGGCGGCCGATCTCCGAACCGCGTTCCACCGCCTGGGCACCGCCGACGCCGTCTTCGGGCCGGCCACCGACGGCGGCTACTGGCTGATCGCCCTGGGACCCCGCCGCCCCGCCGACCTGTTCGGCGCCGCGCGCTGGTCCACCGAACATGCGCTGGCGGACACGCTGAAACAGTTCCGGCACCACCGGGTGGGCTTCATCCGCCCGCTGTCCGATGTAGATACAGTTGCCGACTATCACCGCCACCGCACATCCCGGCGGGGTAGCCACGCCACGCCGCCGGCGCCATAGTCCCCCGCGCCTGAAACCGGAAGGAAATGCCTGGATGGAGTTGCCGTCGATCGTGCCACCGCCCGCTGGCGAGGCGTGGCCCGAGGCCCCGGCCGATGTCGCCGGCATGCAATGGATGTGGCTGGAGGAAGCCGCTCGGTTTGCCACGGAAAACGAAACCCCGTGGCCTTATGACCTGCGCCTGCACCTGGAGAGCGGCTTTTTCGAGCCGCCGCCGTTCAACGAAATCCTCGGTCCGATCCGCCCGCGTGGCCCGGCGAACGGGCTGGTGCTGCGGCGCGGCTTCAAGATCGCGTCCTGGGGTGACACCGATCAGGCCGATTTCACCTTCTCCGCCGCCAAGAGCTACCTCAGCCTGCTGGCCGGCATCGCGGTGATGGACGGCCTGATCACCGACCTGGACGAACCGGTCGGCCGCAGCGTCGATGACGGCGGTTTCGACAGCCAGCAGAACCGCGACATCACCTGGCGGCATCTGTTGCAAAACACGTCCGAATGGGAAGGCGACCTGTTCGGCAAATCCGACCTGATCGATCGCAACCGGAACATCGGTCTGGAGGGAAAAGGCCGCAAGGGCGACCCGCGTCCGCTCCGGCCCCCCGGCAAGCACTGGGAATACAACGACGTTCGCGTCAACCGGCTGAGCCTGGCGCTGCTGCGCCGCTTCCGCCGGCCGTTACCGGACGTGTTCGCCGAACGCATCATGGACCCGATCGGTGCCTCGAAGGATTGGTCCTGGCATGGCTACCGCACCTCGTCCGTCGAGATCGACGGGCGGATGATCGAGAGCGTCTCCGGCGGCACCCACTGGGGCGGCGGCATGCTGATCCACGCCGAGGACCAGGCCCGCATCGGCCTGCTGATGCTGCGCCGAGGCGACTGGAACGGAAACCGCATCCTGCCGGAAAGCTGGATCGTGGAATCGATACGCCCCTGTGCGCTGAACCCGAATTACGGCCTGCTGTGGTGGCTCAACACCGGCGGCGGCCGTTACAAAAGCGGACCGGAGGACAGCTTCTTCGCCTCCGGCGCCGGTGGCAATCTGACCTGGGTGGCGCCGAAACAGGAACTGGTCGCGGTCCTGCGCTGGATCGACCCGACCGCGATGGACACGTTTGTCCGTTTGATCATGCAGGCAGTGGAAGAATGACGACTTACGAAACCATCACGGTCGACTACCCGCAGGAACACACCGTCCTGGTGACCCTGAACCGGCCCGAGGTCGCCAACGCGATGAACACCCAGATGGGCCTCGACCTGCTGGCGGTGTTCGACGGCTTCTGCGCCGCGCCGAACAAGCAGCGCTGCATCGTGCTGACTGGCGCGGGTGCGAAAGCCTTCTGCGGCGGTGGCGACCTGAAGCAGCGCAACGGCATGACCGACGAACAATGGCAGGATCAGCATCTGATCTTCGAGCGGATGATACGAGCAGTGGTGAGTTGCCCCGTGCCGATCATTGCGGCGGTGAACGGAGCGGCTTACGCGGGCGGAATGGAAATCTCGCTATGCTGCGACTTCATCTACGCGTCGGAAACCGCTCGGTTTGCCCTGACCGAGGTCACCCTGGGCATCATGCCCGGCGCCGGCGGCACGCAGAACCTGCCGCGCGCCGTGGGTGGCCGCCGGGCGAAGGAAATCCTGCTGACAGGCCGCCCGTTCAGCGTCCAGCAGGCGTTCGACTGGGGCATGGTCAATCGGATCTGCAAGCCGGAAACGCTGGTGGCCGAAGCGCTGGAAACTGCTTCCGTCATTGCCGGGAACGCACCGATCTCCACCCGGCAGATCAAGCAGTCGGTGAACATGGGCCTCAACACCGACCTGCAGACCGGCATGATGTTCGAAATCGAGGCCTATAACCGCATGGTCCCCACCGATGACCGGCGCGAGGGCATCACCGCATTCAACGAAAAGCGCAAGCCGGTATACAAGGGGCGCTAGTCCATTGTCATCGCGAGAAGCGTAGCGACGAAGCAATCCTGAACAGGAGAAAGTCCAATGAACGCGATCAGCGACATCCAGGCCGGCAAGGGCCTGACCCGAGCGTTGACGGAGCAAGCCCGAGCCCTGCGCCTGCAGGACATTCCGGAAACGGTCCGATCCTGGGCTCGGCAATGCGTGCTGGACTACATCGGCTGCGGCATCGCCGGCGCGTCCGATGAACTGGTAACGATCCTGCTGGCGGAGATGCAGGAACAGGGCGGCAAGGAAGCCGCCTCGGTGCTGGGCCATGCGGGTCGGCTGCCGGTGGCTTCGGTGGCGATCGTGAACGGCGCGGCGTCGCATGCGCTCGACTTCGACGATGTGAACCTGGCGATGCCGGGCCATCCGTCGGTCGCCATCCTGCCCGCCCTGCTGGCACTGGCCGAGGAACGTGGTTCCTCCGGCGCCGATGTGCTGACGGCGTTCGTTGCGGGTTACGAATTGCAGTGCCGGATCGGCCGTACGATCTCGCCCGGTCATTACGATGTGCTGGGTTTCCACGCGACCGCCACGGTCGGCAGCTTTGGCGCCGCCGCCGCCTGCTCGCACCTTCTTGGCTTGAACGCCGACCAGTTCGCCACCGCCCTGGGGATCGCCGGCACCCAGGCGGCCGGCCTGAAATCGATGTTCGGCACCATGTGCAAGCCGTTGCACGCCGGCAAGGCGTCGTATCATGGGCTGATGGCGGCGAAACTCGCGGCCCGAGGCTTCACTTCCCGCACCGACGTGATCGAGTGCGGCCAGGGTTTCGCCCGCACCCACAGCCCCGACTTCAATCCCGACAAAGCCTTCGATACGCCGCCCAACGGCTGGTGGATCGCCAGCAATCTCTTCAAGTACCATGCGTCCTGCTACATGACCCATGCCGCGATCGAAGCGGCGCGCAAGCTGCGGGAACAGCACGGTTTCGCCCCCGATCAGGTAGAGCAGATCGACGTCCGTCTCGAAGAATCCTGCGATCGCGTCTGCAATATTCCCGAACCGAAGACCGGGCTGGAGGCGAAATTCTCCCTGCGCCTGACCACGGCGATGGGACTGGCGGGCCTGGACACCAGCCGTCTGTCGACCTACTCGGCGGAGGTCGCCGCCGACCCGGTGCTGATCGGACTGCGCGACAAGGTATCGTTTGATTTCCGCACCGGTATCCCGAATACGTTCACCGAGATCGAACTGTCATTGCGCGACGGATCCAAACTGACAGCGCGCCACGATTCCGGTGTGCCCGCGGCCGACGTGGCGCACCAGGGCACACGGTTGGAAGCGAAGTTCGCCGCGCTGGTCGATCCCGTCCTGGGTACGCAGAAGACCGCCCGCCTGATCGCCGATATCGGCCGGCTGGACTCGCTGCCGGCGGTATCGGACCTGCTGCGGACCTGCGCCGGCTAAACGCCTCACGCCCGGCTGGTCTGCTTCCGCGATGCCAGCAGCGCATTGATCCGGTCGGCGAGCTGCACGCCCGTCACCGGCTTGCGCAACAGGGAGAACGCGCCGCTGATCGCGCCGCCGACCGCCAGTGTAGCGCCATCGCCGGCATAGCCGGTCAGCAGCACGGCGGGCAGGCCGGGCCGGCGTTCCTGTGCCGCGCGGATCAGCGCCAGTCCGTCCATCCCCGGCATCGTCAGGTCGGATACGATGATGTCCACGCGCTCGCCCGCCGCCAGCCGGCCCAGCGCTGTCGCCCCGCTGTCCGCCAGCAACACGACGTGCCCGGCGTCCTCCAGCGACAGCGCCAGCACTTCCCGCACGATGGCGTCGTCATCCACCAGCAGCACGTGGGGCTTGTCGGCGGCCGGAGCCGTCGCGCCGGTTGCCTCCGATGCGGACGTCGCCACCTCGGCGGCACGCGGCAACCACAGGCTGACGCGGGTGCCCCGGCCGACCACGCTGTCGATGGACAGGCTGCCGCCGCTCTGTTCGGCGAAACCCTTCGCCATCGCCAGCCCCAGCCCGGTGCCCTTGCCTGGCTCCTTGGTGGTGAAGAACGGTTCCGTCACGCGGGCCAGCACGGCGTGGTCCATGCCGCTCCCGGTGTCGCCGACCGTGATCCGAACATAGTGACCCGGCGCGAGACCGGCCGGATGCGGTGATCCTGCCGCCACCGCGTCCGAACCGGCGGCCAGGGTCAGCGTGCCACCCAGCGGCATCGCATCCCGCGCATTGGTGGCCAGGTTGACCAGCACCGTTTCCAATTGCCCGCGATCCGCCAGCAACGGCGGGATACCGGCCGGCACATCGACCTTGCACACGACCAAACCGCCCAGCGTGTGCGTCAGCACCTCCGCCATGTCGGCCAGCAGCGCGGCGACGTCGACGTTTTCCGCCCGCAGGTCGCCGCGGCGGGAAAACGCCAGCAGCCGGCTGGTGATGGCGGCTCCGCGCCTCGCGGCGTCCAGCACCATCCGAGCGTTGCGCAGCACGCGCTCGACATCGTCCGGGCGGCGTTCGATCAGCGCCGCGCCACCCGACACCGCCTGCAGCACGTTGTTGAAATCATGCGCGATGCCGCCGGCGATCTGACCAAGGGCATGCATCCTCTCGGCGTGGGCCGCGCGCTGCTGCGCCGCCTCGCGTGCTGCGATTTCGTCCAGCACACGCTGCTCCAGGTTCCTGTTGAGGGTCTGAAGCGCGGCCTCCGCCGCCCGCAGGGCGGTCACATCCACCAGGCTTTCCACCACCATGTGCGGATGGCCATCCGCGTCGCGCTTCAGCGCCTTGTGCGAGCCTACGACAATCTGGGAGCCGTCGCGCCGGTGGTGTATCAGGTCGCCGGACCATTCGCCGTCTATCAGCAGGAAATGCTCGATCTGACTTGGCGGGACAGGGAACTGGGTCCGCAGCAGTTCGTGCGACGATCGCCCGACCGCTTCCTCGCGCGTCCAGCCATAGAGTTGTTCGCACCCGTGCGACCAGAAGCGGACCGAGCCGTTCGGTTCGCG
>DATAZJ010000318.1:0-1544 GCA_036272115.1 Rhodopila sp.
TGCTCGCGCTGCACGCTCGGGGGCATTGCATCGCCCTGCCGGTCACGCCAAAACGCGGTGATGCCCTGACTTTCCGAGGCTGGCAGCCCGGTGACGTGATGGTGCCGGAGCGGTTCGGTACGCTGCGTCCGATCGGCGAGCTCCTGATCCCGGACATGCTGCTGATCCCGCTGCTGGCCTTCGATGCCAATGGTGGCCGCCTCGGCTATGGCGGCGGCTTTTATGACCGGACGCTGGCCGCCCTGCCCGGCCGGTTCCGCCTGGGCTGCGCCTTCGCCGCACAACAAGTGGACTCGGTGCCTGTTGGCCCCTACGACGTCAGGCTGGATGCCGTCGCGACGGAGAACGGCATCATCCGCTGCGGGGGCTGATGTGAGGATACTGTTTCTGGGCGACGTTCTGGGCCGTTCCGGCAGGGATGCGGTCGCCGCCAGGCTACCGGGCCTGCGTCACGACCTGCGGATCGATCTCGCGGTCGTCAACGCGGAGAACGCCTCGCACGGGTTCGGCCTGGCGCCCGACATGGCGCGCGCGCTGTTCGCCGCCGGGGCCGACGTCATCACCCTGGGCAACCACGCCTGGGACCGCAAGGAGATCATCCCCTACATCGCCGAGACGCCCCGGCTGCTGCGCCCGCTGAACTTTCCGCCCGGCACGCCCGGTAACGGCTCGGTCCTCGTCACGCTGCCGGACGGCCGCAAGGCGCTGGTGCTGCAAACGATGGGACGCCTCTATATGGACCCGCTCGACTGTCCGTTCCGCGGCACCGCCGAGGTGCTGTCGAAATACCGGCTGGGTGCATCGGTGCAGGCGATCGTCGCCGATATCCATGCCGAGGCCACCAGTGAGAAAATGGCGTACGGGCACATCTTCGATGGACAGATGTCGTTCGTCGTCGGCACCCATACCCACTGCCCGACGGCCGACGCGCAGATCCTGCCCGGCGGCACGGCGTTCCAGTCCGATGCCGGGATGTGCGGCGATTATGACAGTGTGATCGGTATGGCGAAGGACGGCGCAACCCTGCGTTTCTGGCGCAAGATGCCCGGTGAGAAACTGGGTCCCGCCGAAGGCGAGGCAACCGTCTGTGGCGTGTTCGTCGAAACCGACGACGCCACGGGCCTCGCGCGACGGATCGAGCCGATCCGCGTGGGCGGGCGCCTGTCCCAAACCATGCCGGCAGTTTAAGACCGCTTGGCGCCGATCCATCCCGGTCGGGGCGTTTATCCCGATGGGACGTTTGTCTCAGTGTGATGGTTGCCCCGGTGAGACGTTTGCCCCAGTGAGACGTTTGCTGTCGACGCGCCGCGCGGTATGAAGCGGCCATCCATCCACATGAAGCTGATCGACGACCCATGGCAGGCCATTCCCAGTTCAAGAACATCATGCACCGCAAGGGCGCCCAGGACGCTCGGCGTGCCCGCCAGTTCGCGCGCCTGATCCGGGAGATCACCGTCTCCGCCCGTCACGGCCTGCCCGACCCCGCCTCCAACCCGCGCCTGAGAGCGGCCGTCACCGCCGCGCGCCAGGCGAACATGCCGAAG
>DATAZJ010000319.1:0-6205 GCA_036272115.1 Rhodopila sp.
CGAGGCTAGGGTTGCCGTGCAGGTAGTTCTCGGTGCGGGCGGTCAGGGTGAACGGGAAGGGCAGCGCTCGGGCAGCGGCGGCGGCGGCCTGGATGCGGGCGGCGGCGTGGGCGGGGTCGAACCGCGGACGGGCGGGGTCGCCGGTGGCGTCCTCGATCGAGCCGCCGACCAGGCCGACATGCACGGCGAGGCGAATGGTATCGGCGGCAGCCCGCGGTGAATTACCAAAGCCTTTCTCCAGATCGGCGGAGACCGGCAGGTCGGTGGCATCGACGATCGCCTTGCAGTGGGCCAGCGTCTCGTCGCGCGTCACCATCCCGTCCCGTCGCCCCAGCACGCCGGCGCAGGCGCCGCTGGAGCTGGCCAGGGCCTTGAAGCCGAGCGCGGTGAGGATGCGGGCGGAGCCGGCGTCCCAGGCGTTGGCGATGACGAAGGTCTCGGCGTGCAGGGCGCGGAAGCATTCGGCTTTGTCGGACTGGACGGGCATTATTCGGCTGCCTTTCGTTCGTTCAGGACCTCCCCCGTATGCTCGCCCAGGCGAGGGGCGGCGCGTCGGATGGACCTGGGTGTGGCGGACAGTTTGACCGTGACGCCCATGGTGCGGAACGGTCCGGTCACCGGATGATTGGTTTCCACCACCATGTCTCGGGCCAATATCTGCGGATCGGTATAGACCTCATCGTAATGCAGCACCGGGCCGGCGGGGATGCCCAGCTTTTCGAGGGCTTCCAGCCAGTGGGCGGACGGTTGCGCGCGCAGCTTTTCCGCCAGCAGCGGCACCAGTACGTCGTTGTGCTTCACCCGTTCGGCGTTGTTGGCGAAGCGCGGATCGGCGACCAGATCCGGCGCGCCGATCAACTCGCAAAGCTGGGTGAAGAATTTCTGCTGTGACGCGCCGACGGTGATGTAGCCGTCGGTGGTCTGGAAGCACTGGTATGGCGAGCTGCCGCGATGCGCCTGGCCTAGCCGTTCGGGGCGCGTGCCGGTGGCGAAATAATGCGCCGATTCGTAGACGGCGAGCGAGGTCGCGGCCTCCAGCAGAGATGTCTCGACGTGCTGGCCTTCGCCGGTGCGGTGGCGTGCCTCGACGGCGGCGAGGACGCCGAAGGCCAGGAACATGCCGGCGGTGACGTCGGAGATGGCGATCGGCAGCCGGAACGGATCGCCGTCGGCGGGGCCGTTGGTGCTCATCAGGCCGGACATCGCCTGGGTGATCAGGTCGAAGCCGCCGCGGGAGCTGTACGGGCCGGTCTGGCCGAAGCCGGAGATGGAGGCCAGGATCAGCCGTTTGTTGCGCTGGTGGAGGACCGGCCAGCCAAAACCGAGCCGGGCGAGAACGCCGGGGCGGTAGTTTTCGACGAGGATGTCGGCCTGGTCGATCAGGTTCAGCAACTGGTCCTTGTCGGCCGGCTGCTTCAGATCCATCACGACGGAGCGTTTGTTGCGATTCCAGGTCATGAACGGCGCGCTCTCGCCGTTGATGAAGGGGGGCATGCCGCGGGCGGAATCGCCTTTGGGCGGCTCGATCTTGATGACCTCGGCCCCGTGGTCGGCCAGCAGCATGGCGCAGTAGGGGCCTGACAGGTGGCTGGTCAGGTCGAGGACGAGAAGGTGATCGAGCGCACCGGGCATGGGGTGGTTCCTCCTGTATTGTGGGAAGATGATGCCACAGTTCCGCGACGGCGCCATAACGGGCGGCGCGGGGATCGTGTGCGGGTCCGAATGCCCGCGATGCCGACGCTCGGTCGCGCTGGAGCGGCGGCCGGGTTCGTGCTATTCTTGCCAAAACTCAAGACATGAGGAAACCATGATCCATCATCTCTCGATTGCCGCGCGCGACCCGAAATCCGCCGCCGGCGTGCTCGCCGAACTCATGGGCGGAACCGCGGTGCCGTTCCCGCCCAATCCCGGCAGTTTCTTCGCGTTGCAGTTGGACGAGCACGGGTCCGGGGTGGAGGTCTATCCGGCGGGAACGGAACTGCAGCCGGGCGGCGAGGTCGGGGGCACCTTCGTGCGGAAGGACGCGCGCGGTTATGGCTCGACGCATTTCGCGCTGAGCGTGGCAACCGGTGCCGATACCGTCCAGGCGATCGCGCAGCGTGCGGGGTGGCAGTGCTTCGACTGCAATCGCGGGCCGTTCCATGTGATCGAGGTCTGGGTGGAGAACGAAACGATGGTGGAAATCCTGCCGCCGGCCTATGCGCAGGAATATCTTGCCTTTACCCGTCCCGACAGCATCAGGGCGACCATGGCGAAGGCGGGCACCGCGTCAGCCCGCCAACGCTGAAGGCCCGGCGCGAAGGCCCCGCGAGAAGGCCCCGCGTGAAGGCAACGACCCGTGTCCGGCCGGTACGGACCGGCCGGACACGCTGCTGGGCCTATGTCTTCACCTGGTACAGTTCCACTTCCCACCCGGCCGCGGTCAGCGGAAATTCCTTCAGCTTGTCGCGTACCGCAAACTGATAGATTGGCTGGAACAATATCTGCAGGCTCGCTTGATCGATCAGCAGCTTTTGGTACTCCACATACAGCGCCGTACGCTTTGTCGTGTCCTGCTCCGCGGCGGCCTGGCGGACCAGCGCCATCAGCCCCGGGTCGGGCGTCCAATGAATGCGCTTGGCCACACGCAACACGCTGGCCGAGGCCCACTGATCCGTCTCCACGCCTGACGGATTCCAGAAGGTCAGCACCCCACCGGTGGATTTCCCGGTCGTATACTGCGTCCGCAGGTTCACCTGATCGATCGGATCCAGCACCACCTTGATGCCGACGCGCGCCAGGTCCGATTGGAGTTTCTGCGCCAGAACCGCGTACGACAGGCCGGACACCGCGGCGTCACCGTAGCTCAGCTTGAACTCGAACCCGTCCGACAGGCCGGCCTTCTGCAGCAACTGCTTTGCCCGATCCAGGTCCTGGTGCCAGCCAAACTTTTTTGTCGTCTCCTCGGTCGAGCCGTACAGCCCGATCGGGATAAACGACGCGCAGCGCATCGCCGTGCCACCCAGCAGGCTTTTGATGATGCCATCGTAGTCGATCGCACAGGCGATTGCCTGACGCGCTTCCTTCACCGCCAGCGCCTTGTTGTAGGTGGGCTCGTTGGTCAACGCCATGTAGACGAAGTCGAGGCTGCGCAGACCCTCCACCCGCACCTGCTTGTCGTCCTTCAGCGTGGCTATCTGTTCGGGAATCAGATTGAACGCCGCCCCGACATCGCCGCGCTTGATCGCCAGGAGCTGCGTCGCGCTGTCGCCCATATGGCGGACGATCACGTGCTCGAACTGCACCGGACCGCGGAAGTAGTGTTCGTTGCGGGTCAACAGGATCTGCGCCCCGCGGGTCCAGCCCACCAGGGTGAACGGGCCGGCGCCGGCGGAATGCTGGTTCAGCCAGTTTGTCGCCTTGTCGGCGGTGATGGCGTCGGTCGCCGCGGTGCCACCCTGCGCCGCCACGGCTTTTTGCTCCATCACGCCGAAATTCGGCCCGGACAGGATCGCGAGGATCGGTTGTGTGGGATCGACCAGCATCAGGTCGATCGTCTTCGGGTCGATCACGTTGATCGCCGAGACATTGGTCACGTATTGCGACGGCTGGTCCTTCAGGTTGATCAGCCGCTCGAAGGTCCATTTCACGTCGGCGGCGGTGACCGGATTGCCGCTGTTGAACTTCGCGTCGGCCAAATGGAACCGCCAGCCCTTGCCGTCGGTGGTCTTCGCCCATGACGACGCCAGCGCCGGCTGCACCTCCAGGTAGTCGCCGGGCGACATCGTCACCAGCGACTCGTAGGCGGCCCGCAAGCTCAAGGGCGCGGTGTATTGCGCCTCACGTGCCGGGTCGAAGGTGATGGAATCGCTGATGTCGATGCCCAGCACCAGCGTACCGCCCTTGACCGCGGCGTGTACCTTGGCGGGCAGCCCCGCTGCCAGCGCCGCGCCGCCGATGCCCAACAGGCGCACCACGTCGCGCCGGCCGATCCAGCCAATTTCACCCAATTTCGCCTCCCAATACGCTTTTTCTGCCGCGGATCATACGGACACGGCGGCACAATACAACTTGGCGCTCCGCCGTCCGTGCGGTATGCGGCAGGAAAAGGGAGGGGCACGACCACTTGCCGCGCTATATCGCCTCGCGTCTGCTTATTGCCGTGGCGATGGTGCTGCTCGCCACCCTGATCATCTTCCTGATCGCCAACACGGTGCCGGGCGATCCGGTGCTGACGCAGCTTGGCGACGTCGCCGCCAACAACCCCGCGATCGTCGAGGCCTACCGCCACAAATGGGGCCTCGATCTGCCGATGTGGGACCGCTACTGGGTGTTCCTGCGGGGACT
This sequence comes from Rhodopila sp., assembly GCA_036272115.1. GTDB lineage: Bacteria > Pseudomonadota > Alphaproteobacteria > Acetobacterales > Acetobacteraceae > Rhodopila. The sequence continues at coordinate 4,327 of DATAZJ010000319.1, forward strand.
GGCGCATGGCGACCTGGGCATCTCGATCTCCTCGCAGCGGCCGGTGATCGAGGATATCGCGCAATACGCCCCCGCGACGATCGAGCTTTCCACCGTCGCGTTTCTGCTCTCCCTGCTGTTCGGCCTGCCGCTGGGGGTATTGGCCGCGGTGAAGCGCGATTCGTGGATCGACCATTTGGCCCGAGCGGTTTCGCTGGTTGGGGTTTCGGCGCCTACTTTCTGGCTCGCGTTCATCATGCTGGCGGTGTTCTACGGGTGGCTCGGCTGGGCGCCCGGACCGGGGCAGATCGGCGCCGACCAGTTCCCGCCGCCCGACGTGACCGGGTTCATGCTGATCGACGCGCCGCTGGCCGGCCAATGGGATACGTTCTGGGATGCGATCACGCATCTGATCCTGCCGTCGATCGTGCTGGCATCGGCGACCATGGGCCTGATCACCCGCACCACCCGAGCGGCGATGCTGGAGACGCTGTCGCAGGACTATATCCGGGTCGCACGGGCGAAGGGGCTGCTGGGGCGCGCGATCATGCTGGGTCATGCACTGCCGAACGCGCTGCTGCCGGTGGTGACGCTGGGCGGCCTGGCGTATGCGCAACTGCTGACCGGCACGGTGCTGACCGAGACCATTTTCTCCTGGCCCGGATTGGGCCGCTATACGTTCCAGAGCGCGGTGATCCTGGATTTCCCGGCGATCATGGGCGTTACCCTGGTGGTCGCGGTGGTCTATGTGATCGTCAACCTGGTGGTCGACGTTTCGTATGCGCTGCTCGATCCGCGGGTGATGCGCCGGTGACGGTCCCGGCCACCACCACTGTGCTGACCAACGAAGCGGCGGCGATGCTCGCCGACACGACGGACTCCGCCGCCGGCCGCCGCCGCCGCTGGCGCCGGCGCTATCTGCTGGCCGTGCTGGGTGCCGCGGTGGTCCTGATCTGGCTGGTGGCTGCCGTGCTGGCGCCGTGGATCACCCCCTACCCGCCCGACACGGTGAACGTCGCCGGGCGCCTCGCCGCACCCTCCGTGGCGCATTGGCTCGGTACCGACGAGCTTGGCCGCGACGTCCTGACACGGATCGTCTATGGCGCGCGCACGTCGCTGACGGTTGGGTTTACCGTGGTGCTGATCGGCGGCGCGGCCGGCGTGCTGGTCGGCGCCGTCGCTGCCTACGCGCGCGGCTGGGCCGAGGAAATCCTGATGCGCGCCACCGATCTGATGTTCTGCTTTCCGCCCATCATCCTGGCCATGGCGATCGCCGCGGCGCTGGGCATCGGCACGCGCAACACGGTGATCGCGATGCTGATCGTGTGGTGGCCGAAATTCGCCCGGCTGGCCCGCAGCCTGGTGCTGGGCCAGCGCTCGCTGGAATACGTCGCGGCGGCACGCACGATCGGGTTTTCCCCCGCACACATCCTGTTCCGCCAGATCATGCCGAATGCGCTGGGTCCGCTGGTGGTGCTGGTGACGCTGGACCTCGGCAACGCGATCCTGGTGTTTGCCGGCCTGTCCTTCCTGGGGCTTGGTGTGGTGCCGCCGACGCCGGAGTGGGGCTCCATGGTGTCCGAGGGCCGCGAGCTGGTTTCGCAGTGGTGGGTGGCGACGTTTCCCGGCCTGGCGATCCTGACGGTGGTGATCGGCTTCAATTTTGTGGGCGACGGCCTGCGTGACTGGTTGGACCCGCATGCCAGACGCCGGTGAGGGCCGCCCTGTTGTGCCGGCGTGGCGTGTCGTGCCCGATGGCACTGATGCGCGCTTTGTCGTGCCTGGTGGCGCTGACGCGCGCTTCGTCGTGCCCGGTGGCACTGGCGCCCGCCCCGTCGTGCCCGGTGGCGCTGGCGCGCGCTTTGTCATGCCCGGTGGCACTCAGTCCCGTTTCGTCTTG
>DATAZJ010000320.1:0-3751 GCA_036272115.1 Rhodopila sp.
CCACGCTATCAACACCCAGGCGACGCGAGGCCGGCAGAATGCCCCGGCGCCGTGGTGTTTCCTGCCGGCATTCGATCGCCCTTCAGATCGCCGCCTCCTGGAAGATGCGGCCGGCGTCACCGTGCCAGGCGCCGTTGTAGCGCTGCAGCCAGTTCTCCGCCTGGGTCGGCGCGCCGGCGGCGATGGCCTGCAGCGGGTCGAGATAGGCCTGTTCATCCTCGCCGGCGGCGTTCAGGCGGTGGCGGGCGCGCAGGCCGTCCTTGGCGATGGCGACGACGTCCGCGGCGATGTCGCGCAAGGTGCCGCCTCGCCACGGCGCGGCCAGGCCTTGGCGGGGCACGGCGGCGCGGGCGGTGACGGCATCCTGCCAGCCGGCGCCGCGCAGCAGCGACTCGGCCGCCGACAGGGCCGCGTCGTCGTAGAGCAGTCCCACCCATAGCGCCGACTGGGCGATCATCATGTCCGCACGTCCGGCGTCGGCGCCGCGCATTTCCAGGAAGCGCTTCAGGCGGACGTCGGTGAACGCCGTGGTCAAGTGGTCGGCGAAGTCGCCCAGCGTGGCGGTGTTGCCGGCCAGTTCGGGTACGCGGCCGGCCATGTAGGCGGTGAAGGACTGGCCGGCCACGTCGATATAGCCGTTGTTGCGGTAGACGAAATACATCGGCACCTGCTCGATCAGCCAGGCGGCGTAGCGTTCGAAGCCGAAGCCGTCCTCGAACATCACCTGGGGAATGCCGGAACGCTGGTTGTCGGTGTCGGTCCAGACATGCGCGCGGTAGGACAGGAAGCCGTTCGGCTTGCCCTCGGTGAAGGGGGAGTTGGCGAACAGCGCGGTGGCCAGCGGCTGCAGCAGCAGCGAGACACGCAGCTTGCGGCGCATGTCCTGTTCGGAGGCGAAGTCGAGGTTGACCTGCACGGTGCAGGTGCGGGTCATCATGTCCAGGCCCATGCTGCCGGCCAGCGGCATGTAGCGCCGCATGATGGCATAGCGGCCTTTCGGCATCCACGGCATCGCCGCGCGGGTGGCCAGCGGGTGGAACCCCAGCGGCGCGAAGCCGGTGTCGAGGCCCTCGCACGCCGCCCGCACCTGCTCGAAATGGGTTTCGAACTCCTGGCTTGTTTCGTGCAGGGTTTCCAGCGGACCGCCGGACAGTTCAAGCTGTCCCGCGGGTTCCAGCGACACCGATGCGGCGCCGTCCTTCAGGCCGATGGTGTTTTCGCCGTCCAGGATGGGGTCGGCGCCGAACCGGGCGAGACCGGACAGCACGTCGCGGATGCTGCCGGGCTGGCCGTCTGCCGGCAAGTACGGCGGCGCGGTCAGATCAGCGCGGCGGAAACCGAACTTCTCATGCTCCGTGCCGATGCGGAAGGCGTCCTTCGGTTTACAGCCGGCGGCGAGGTATTCGGCCATTTGTTGTAGCGACGTCAGCGGCGTGTCGTCAGAGTCTCCAGGATTGGACATGGTATTCCCGAGGCATTTGGTTGTACCGCCGGACTGGCGATAGGGCGTGTTGGCTGGCCGGAAGCCGGACCGCGAACGCGCCTGACTGTTAAGACCAGGGTACTAGCCTCAGTTGGGCGCTTGCAACAAGGCCAGACCGACGATCGCCGCGGTTTCGGCGCGCAGGATGCGTGGGCCCAGGGAGACCGGGCGGACGAAGCGGCAGCGGTCGAGGACGGTGTGGTCGCGCGGGCCAAAGCCGCCCTCAGGGCCGATCAGCAGGCCGGCGGGGCCGGGTGAGGGCGTCAGCGGCTGGGCGGTGGCTCGCTCCAGCGCGGTGAAAAGCGGGCGTTCGGCGGGCCATTCGCCCAGATTATGGTGCAATTGCCTGGCCGGACGGAATTCCGGGACGGTCAGGCGCTCGCTTTGTTCGGCGGCCTCGACGGCGATGGTCCGCAGCCGGTCGAGGTTCACGCGCCCGGCGTTGGTGCGTTCGGTGAACACCGGCAGCAAGGTGGAGACTCCGAGTTCGGTGGCTTTCTGCACGACGAGGTCGGTGGTGTCGCGCTTCAGCACGGCGAACATCAGCCATAGATCGGTATCTGGTGTCTGCGGGCGGATCAGGGCTTCCGCCGCCAGGGTTGCCTTGCCGCGGGACAGGGACGTGATGTGCGCCGCCCACTCGCCATCGGTGCCGTTGAACAGGTGGACGGTGTCGCCGACCGCCCGGCGCATCACGCTGCCGAGGTAATGGGCCTGGCCTTCGGTTGCCTCGATGGCCGCGCCGTCGGCCAGGGGTGCTTCCACGTACAGGCGGATCATGGCTTTGATGTATGGTGGGTGGACGGAACCATGGAACGGCGATCGAACCTCTCTATGACGCACACGGATATTGCCGCTACCGGCTGGGTCGCTCGTTTGCCGCGTGCCTGGTTGCCCTACCTGCTTCTGGCCCGCGTGGACAGGCCGATCGGTACATGGTTGCTGTTTCTGCCCGGGCTATGGGGGATCCTGCTGGCTCGGGCACCGGTGGACGAGACGATCCGCCTGGTCGTGCTGTTCGCCGTCGGCAGCCTGGTGATGCGGGCGGCCGGCTGTGTCGTCAACGATCTGTGGGACCGCGATATCGACCGCATGGTGGCGCGCACCGCGGGCCGGCCGTTGGCGTCGGGTGCGTTGCGGCCTCGGCATGCGCTGGTGTTCCTGGTGCTGCTGCTGCTGGTCGGTTTGGTGGTGCTGCTGCGATTGAACCGGCTGTCGCAGGCGTTGGGGGTCGCATCGCTGCTGCTGGTCGCGTTCTATCCGCTGGCCAAGCGGGTGACGTGGTGGCCGCAACTGATGATGGGCTTCACCTTCGGGTTCGGGGCGCCGCTGGGGTATGCGGCGGCCGCGGGGCGTCTGGATGCCGCCTGGGTGGCGCTGTATGCCGCCGCGATCCTGTGGGATCTGGGGTTCGACACGATCTACGCCCACCAGGACCGGGAGGATGACGCGCTGGTCGGGGTGCACTCCACCGCCCGGCTGTTCGGTGCGCATACGCGGCCGTTCCTGGCCGTGTGCTATGCCGCCGCGATGGTTGTCCTGGCGTTGGCGGGCTGGCTGGCCGGGCTGGGGGTCTGGTTTTATCCGGCGTTGGCGCTGCCGGCGGTGTTGCTGGGGCGGCAGGTCGTGACCTTGGACATCGACGATCCGGCGGGGTGCTTGCGGCTGTTCCGAGCGAACCGGGAGGTCGGGCTGGCGGTCGGGCTGGCGATCCTGGCGGGCTGGTTTTGAGGGACGCCGAAGCTTTCATACGCGCCAACACCGTTCTGGCCACCGCGCCGCATGTGCCGGAGATCCGGTTGCATCTCGCCACCGAGATCACGCCCATCTGGCAGGCGACGGAAACCTGGATGGTCGAACAGGGGGTCGAGCCGCCGTTCTGGGCCTTCGCATGGCCTGGAGGGCAGGCGCTGGCGCGTCATGTCCTCGATCATCCGGCGCTGGTCGCCGGCAAGCGCGTGCTGGACTTCGCCGCCGGTGGCGGGATCGCGGCCATCGCCTGCGTCATGGCTGGCGCGGCGACGGTGGAGGCGGCTGAGATCGACCCACTGGCGCTGGCCGCGATCGGGCTGAACGCGGCGGTCAATGGTTGCGACCTGGTGCAGGCGCGCGACGTGGTCGGCGCCGCCTGCCGGTGGGATCTGATCCTGTGCGGTGACGTCTGCTACGAGGCTCCGATGACCGGGCACATCATGCCGTGGCTGACGGACATGGCCCGGACCGCCGACGTCTGGATCGCCGATCCGGGCCGAGCGTATTTGCCGAAGA
>DATAZJ010000321.1:0-10038 GCA_036272115.1 Rhodopila sp.
GCTTAAAGGCCGAGGAGTCCGCGGCGTCCTGCGAGTCAAACAGTTGGAACGGCTGATTGGCCGGGCTTTCCGCGACGAATTGCGGGTCGTCGGGCGTTTCGAACGCGATCCCGCCCAGCACCACCGCCTTCAGCGATTCGATCTGCAACTGCAGCCCGTTCGGCCCAAGCTGCACGCTGGCGCCGGACGCGTTCCAGAACCGCGAGTTGTCATGCACATATTGATCGAACGGCGCCCGCACGAAGGCATGGATGGTGATGTCCTTCGCCATCTTGCCGATATCCCAGCCGAGGATCTCCCCCACGTCCAGATCGCGGTACGTGATGGGCGAACCCAGGTTCAGCGATCCGATGCGCGTGGCCCGCAGCAGAAACGTCCGGCCGGGGATGTCCGATTGCAGCACCGGCGGATTCTCCAGGCCGACAAAGCTGCTTGTCGGCGTGCCCCCCTCGCTGGACGGCAGCAGATCGATGTAGGACCCCGAGAACAATGTCTGCAGCCCGCTGATCGCGCCGGCGAAGAAACGCGGGCGAACCACCCAGAATTGCGCCTTGTCGGTCAGCAGCGGTTCGGCTTCACGGTTCATCCGCACCGTCACCAGCGCCCGCTTCAGGTCCTTGGTCAGGCCAATGCTCTCCACCACACCCATGTCGACGTCCTTGTGCTTGACGTGGGACAGGTTCGCCTGCAGGCCCTCGGCTGTCTCGAAGCTGATCGTGATCAGCGGCCCACGCTCCGACAGCGTCGACCAGGCGAGCCAAATCCCGATGATCACGGTGACCACCGGGATCGCCCAGATCAGCGGCAGCCGGCTTTTGTGGTCGATCTTCGATTTGACCACGGCGGTGGGATGCGGATCGCTCATGCTGTTTCCGCCTGGATCGTTGCCGCCTGCATGGTTTCCGCCCCACCCGCCTCCCGCCGCGCTCGGGCGCTGTCCCACATCAGCCGCGAATCAAAGCTGTGCGCCGCCAGCATGGTCAGGATGACGACGGCGGCGAACGCGATCGCGCCCGGGCCGGGATAAACGCTGGCGAGCTTGCCGAACTGCACCAGCGCCACCAGGATCGACTCCATGAAAATGTCGATCATCGACCACCGGCCGATGGCATCGACGATCCGGTACAGCACCGTGCGGTCATGTAAGGCCCACCCCGTTCCGGTGTGTGTGGAAATCAGCAGAATACCCAGCCCGATCAGCTTCAGGACCGGCACCGCCACGCTGGCGAAGAACACCAGCGCCGCCAGCGGCCACATTCCCAGATCAAGCAGTTCCCGCACGCCGCCGAGGATCGTGCTTGGCTCACCGGCGCCGAGTCGAACCACCGTCAGCACGGGGTAGATATTGGCCGGGATGTAAAGCACCATCGCGGCGATCGAAAAAGCCCAGGTGCGCGCCACCGACCCCGGTTTGCGCACCCGCAGGCGAAACCCGCAGCGGGAACACCGCATCCCCGGCGCCGACCGGCTGACCAGGCCGCAGGTGTCGCAACCGATGCGCCAGCGGTGGATGTTCGGTTCGGGGCGGTCCGGCGTGGCCGGATTGGCGTCCAGCATGCGATGATGGCGCCGCCGGTTGGGCGGATCCAGCGCCTCCCACACCGCCTGGTCGTCCAGCAGATGATCCGCCAGCACCATGATCACCATCAGCCCGCCCAGTGCGTACACCGCCGGACCGAGATCGACCCTGGCGATATCGCTGAGCCGCACATAAGCGACGAACAGGCCCAGCAGGTAGATTTCCACCATCGACCACGGCCGCAGATGCTCCACCCAGGCATACAGGGTGCGAAGCACCGTCGGCGGCCGCTTCAGGCGCAGTCCGATCAGCACACTCAGCATGCAGACGATCCGCGCCAGCGGCGCCGCCACGGTGGTCACCAGCACCACCGCCGATACCTCCCACAGGCCGTACCGCTCCAGCGCCGCGGGACCGGTGATCAGGTCGGCGACCCGCTGCTGGCCGGCCGTGGTGTCGGCCATCAGCGACAGCGACGCCCCCAGGACGAACAGGATCAGCGCGCTGATATTGAGCGCAAGCGGCAGCACCAGCGGATCGCGCCGCGTGTGGCGCAGCACCGCGTCGCAGCGCTGGCAGACCGCCCGAGCACCCGGGGGCAGCGCCGGCAGGATCTGCATCTGGCCGCAATCGGGGCATTCGTGCAGCCGGGGTGCCGTCATTTCGGCCGGCGTATCCATCAGACCGCGGCCTGGCGAGCGGGAACTGCGTGCATCGAGGTGAATTAGCACACGGAGCCGGTCGAAAAAGAGGCGGCGGTCGCGCCCATCAGGAAAGTGTACCCAGCCGGCTGGAATCCGCGCGTACGGCATCGGCATGGCTTCCACTCCGCCGGCAATTCAGGCAGGAGTGAAAGCGTAATGGGAGGGTAAAGAATGCGTATCTCGATAACCCGCGGTATCAATTGCCCGCGGAACCGGAAATGGATGGGCGCGGCGTTCGGAACGCTGCTGGCGACGGCGCTGGCCGGCGGCACGCTGCCCGCTTGGGCCGCCGACCTGCCGGGCGTGACGGCGACCGAGATCAAGATCGGCAACACCGACGCCTACAGCGGCCCAGCATCGGCCTATGGCGTGATCGCCAAGACCGAGTCGGCGTTCTTCAAGATGATCAACGACCAGGGCGGCGTGGACGGCCACAAGATCAACTTCCTCTCCTACGACGATGGCTACAGCCCGCCGAAAACCGTCGAGCAGGTCCGCCGCCTGATCGAGCAGGACCAGGTCGACTTCCTGTTCAACACCCTCGGCACGCCCACCAACACCGCGATCGAGCGCTATACCAACCTGAAGAAGGTGCCGAACCTCTTCATCTCGACCGGCGCGGACAAATGGGGCGATTACAAGCATTTCCCGTGGACGATGGGCTATCAGCCCAGCTACCGGACCGAGGCCCAGATCTACACCAAATACATGCTGGCACAGAACCCCAAGGCCAAGCTGGCGATCCTGTACCAGAACGACGACTTCGGGAAGGATTACCCGGCCGGCGTGAAGGACGTCCTGGGCGCCAAATACGCCAGCGTGGTCGTCAAGGAAGCCAGCTACGAGACGACGGACGCGACGATCGACAGCCAGATGACCAGCTTGCAGGCCTCCGGCGCCGATACGCTGCTGGTGGCGGCGACGCCGAAATTCGCCGCCCAGGCGATCAAGAAGGTGCATGATCTCGGCTGGCATCCGACGTTCTTCCTGACCAACGTATCGATTTCCGTCGGTTCGGTCATGGCCCCGGCGGGCGCCGAAAACGGCGTCGGCATCATCACCACCGGGTACATGAAGGACCCGACCGATCCGGCGTTCAAGGATGACCCCGGCATGAACCAATGGCGCGCGTTCATGAAGAAATACATGCCCGACACCGACCTGACCGACGCCAACCCGGTGTTCGCCTACGGTGTCAGCTCCGTCCTGCTGCAGGTGCTGAAGCAGTGCAACGGCGACTTCTCCCGCGCGAACGTCATGAAGCAGGCGGCCAACCTGCATAACGCGCCCGATCCGGTGCTGCTGCCCGGCATCACCGTGAACACCAGCCCGACCAATTTCCATCCGATCCAGGCGATGCAATTGCAGAAATGGACCGGCAAGACCTGGGAACGCTTTGGCAGCATCATCGAAGGAGCGAAATAGCAAGACCAGACTATTTCCACGTCCACCAGTGTCCTGCCCCGGAACTTCGTCGCATCTTGCGGCGGGCTTCCGGGGCCGGCAGCCTTACCGTCCTGGCCCGGCGAAGTCCGGGCCATCCACCCACCGCCGGAAGCAACATAGACGGCGGGACACGCCAGATCCTGACGGCAGAGAAAACGAGCGTTCCAATCGTCATGGAACCGCTCTCTCGTATCGAGGAAAGCAGGGCGCCAGCCCCGGCCCACCCGCACCCATACCGAACGACCCTCCACTTGACATTGTTGCTTGAGAGATGCGTTGTTTCCCCGCCCGGTGGAGAAAACGTCATGAACGATATCTTTGGCAACGCTCTGTCCCGGCGTGGCGTCCTCGGGGCCGCGGCCGCGACCCTCGCGGTCAACCCCATCGGTTCCGTCCTGGCACAATCCAGGCCCCGTTTCAGGCGTTACAATGTGCGAAGCGCCAAAGGCCAGGAAATGCTCAAAAGCTATGCCGTCGCGGTCAAGACGCTGATGGCCCTGAAGCCCGAGGACCCCAACAACTGGTTTCGCAACGCCTTCACTCACACCGTGGATTGCCCGCACGGCAATTGGTGGTTCTTCATCTGGCATCGCGGCTACCTGGGATGGTTTGAGCAGACCTTGCGCGCCGCCAGCGGCAACCCGGAATTCGCCATCCCCTATTGGGACTGGACCGAATCACCCCGCATTCCCGCCGAGATGTTCGACGGCGTGCTCAACCCGTCCAACCCGCCCTACAACCCGTTCATCAAGGACTACCAGACCTTCTACAACTACCTGAACCCGGCTGTAACCGCCTGGTTCCACGGATTTAGCCCGGCACAGCACCAACAACTCGAAGCCCGGATGATGCCGACGCCGCAGGCGGTCTGGGCGCTGGTCAAGGGCGACCCAACCAACGGCGCCATGTTCGCAACCACGCCCAAAGCGCGCTATATCACCGCCGCCAGCCCCGATCTCGACGAGAACACCCAGAAAATGGTCGCACCCAAGATGGTGCGGTCAGGCCTGGCCCCCACCACCTTCGCAAATTTCAACAGCATCGAAACGACATCGCACAACAAGCAGCCGGCCGGCCCATCCGTCTTCGGCGTTCTCGAGGGCAACCCGCACAACAAGGTCCATAACAATATCGGCGGTGTCGGCCACCTGACCAATCCACTGGATTTCGGCTACATGGCCGACAATCTTTCCCCCGTCGATCCAATATTCTTCCTGCACCATTCCAACATGGACCGGCTATGGGACGTCTGGACCCGCAAGCAGCAGAAGCTCGGCCTGCCCATCCTGCCCCCTGACAGCAGTCTCGCGACGTTCGAGCAAGAGCCGTTCCTGTTTTTTGTCAACAGCCAAGGCAAGCCCGTCGCACAGGCAAAAGCCGGCGACTACGCCCATATCGGCGCCTTCGACTACGACTATGAACCTGGCTTCGGTGAAGAAATCATCGGAAAACCCGCCCTGGTCGCCTCGACCGCGGCGAACCGGCGACTATCCGGCAAAATAACCGCCGGCGTAGGCGCGGTAACCGTGCCGGCCACGGCGCTTCAGCAAAACGCAACGAACCAGAACGCCGAACCACTCGTCGTGCAAGTAACCATCCCCCACCCCGCAACCGCCTCCGCCGCTCGGGAATTCGACGTGCTGATCAACGCGCCGGCGGGCACGACCCAGGTGGCACCCGACAGTCCTTATTACGCCGGAACCATTTCCTTCTTCGGATTCATGCGCAACATGACCGGGGACGCGACCTTCACCGTGCCCCTGCCCGACAACCTGCATCCCGCCAACGGAGTGCTGAATGTGCAGGTCATACCGCACGTCGCCCCGGGTGCACGTCTCACCGCACGGCAAACGCCGGCCAAAAGCGTGCTGAAGGCCGTCGCCGTCACGGCGTGGTGAACCTCCGCCTTTGCCTGCTGGCGATGTCGGCCCTCACATGGCTGGTATTGCCACCCGCGGCCGAGGCGCAGGCCACACGCGCCGTCCAACTAACTGTGCCGCCCGCCCCATCGCCTCAAATGGGCCTCTACCTCGCCGTGCAGGTCGGCATCATCACCCGCGGCACCGAAATCCAGATCACCACCCCCTCAGGCGAGTGGATCGGCACGGTCTCCCCCTTCGCCATCCGCGCCGGCCAGCCAGCCGGAACCTACGTCTTCCCCCTGAGCCCGACCATGATCGAAGCCGGCCATCTCACCGTCGATCTATCGGTAACCCACCCCGGCACCACCGCCCGCCCCCCGACACCGGATGAGGTGCCGAAGGTGAGCATCGTCTACATGCCCGTCGGGACAGCCAGATAGACGTCAGTTCAGCCGCAGATCGATCAGATGCTTCGGATCGGGCTGCAACTCACCCTTTTCCACCCGCTTGACGATATCGGTCAGCGCGGCGTTGGCGGGCGTCGGCAGGCCGATTTCTTCCCCCTTGCGAACGATGAAGCCGTTGAGGAAATCGATCTCCGTCCGGCGGCCCTTCACCATGTCCTGACCCATCGACGGCCGATGCTCGCCACCGCCGGCCTTGCTGACTTCCTCCAGCCGGTGCTCGTCGTATTCCCGCGCCGCGGCAGGGTCGCCTTCGCCGGCCTTGGCGATCACTTCGGGATCGATATGATGGACGTCCTCCAGCTCATACCCCAGCGCCTGGCCGACACGGATCGCCTCGCTGCCCAGCCGAGCCCCGAACCGGCGCAGCGTGTCGTTCCGCAGAATGTCCTTGCTGATCAGCCCCGTGCTGGCGGACATGCCGTTCGCCATGGCGTTGGTCACCAGCTTCGACCAGCGTTCCCCCCACAGATTGGTTGTCGCCAGCGCCGAATCGGTCAACGCGACGAGGCGCCGGATTTCCTGCACCCGTTCGGTGATGCGCCCATGCACTTCCCCGGTGCGGAACACCGTGTGCTTGTCCCCGCTCTTCCCAGCCGCTCGGCGCACATGCCCCGGCTCGCACAGATCGACGGTGATGGAGCTGGCGATGCAGCCGACCACCTTGCCCCATCCCACCACGCCGGCGATGGTTTCCTCATTCATACAATTTTGTAATGAAACAATGAACCCGGCGGGCGCCAGATACTGGGAGATCATGACCGTCGCCCATTCGGTGTCGTACGACTTCATGCAGACGAACGCGATGTCGAACGGCTTTTCCTTCGCCGCCTGCTGCAACTCGGTCAGGTGCAGCGCCTTCACCGGCGTAGACCATTCCGGCACGTCGCGGATGTGGGAGACCTTCAGGCCCTTCGCCTTCATCGTCTCCACATTCGCCGGCCACGGATCGATGAAGGTGATGTCCTCACCAGCCCGAGCCATATGTGCCCCGGCATAGGCGCCGACCGCGCCGGTGCCCATGACTGCGATTTTGTAACCCATGTTTCTCTCCCGCTCCTATCCGTCGCCGCCAGTCTGCCGACCCGCGCGGGAAACGCAACCGGCGGCCCCGCGATTGGCTGATTGAAAAAGAACGGAGCCACTGATGGCGGGTATGAGAGATCGAATTTTACGAACTTGATAATCGCATACCAACCGGTGCTGGCGCCGACTCTCCGGGCGACCCCATCCGTCATGCCGACGAAGGTCGGCACCCACGCCTTTGACGCAAGAAAACAAATACATAGACGACGCCTTCGCCGACCATGGCGGTGCCGAGGGGTCGACGACAACGTCGATTGGTATGATCAGGGCTATGGAGCGGGTGGAGGGAATCGAACCCTCGTAGCCAGCTTGGAAGGCTGGGACTCTACCATTGAGCTACACCCGCATCGGCCGGAACTTAACGGCACCGAAGCCGATACGCAATCACCAGCATCGCGCCGCTCACATCCGTTCCTTCACGCCGATCCGGATGAGCCACCAGTTCACCGGATAGGCGGTCGCGAACCCGCACATCATCGCAATCTGCATGGTGAACCAGAACTCGACCGAGTTCGTCTCCAGCGTGACCCCGAACCCGGACCGGAAAATGCCGAAATAGGCCACGGCCATGAACCCGTACATCCCGATCTGCCACGCGGTCAGCGACAGCGTGTCGGCCTTGATCGCCGCGATGATGCCATCCCCCAGGGAAAGGCCGCGCATCGGGGCGATCGAGAAATACTGGAATACGATTCCGAAAGCGTAAGCAACGATGTAATCCAGGATCCAGACGGCGAACATCTTGCTGGCGAACAGACTGTGCCAGCCGAACCACACGGCGACGCCGGGAACGAAAAACGCCAGCCACTCCGCGCAAATATCGCCCAGGGTGCATCCGCTGCCGCAATGCAGGGCGCCGGTGCCCACAGCCGCGGCCATTGGAACCTCACGGTGTCCCCTGCCGCGTCCGTAAGTGAAATACTGCCCGAGCACCCCGATGGTCCCGAACAGGGCCGACACCGGCCAGACGACGTTCATGATCCACATCGGCTGCGGATACCGAACCACGTCCGCCGCGATCACGATCGCACATGCCGCCCCCACGGCCAGCCACACGATCGAAACGATATGCAACCAGCCTGGAATCATGCCCTCGTCCCGGCGGCGTCAGCGCCCTTGCAAACCGCGAAAACGCCATCGGCCGCACGCTGTTCCGTGAACGCGAGACAGTGATGTCAGTTCAAGCCGGCGCCACCCGGATCTCCACCAGCGCCTGAGTCCGGTTCGTCGTCACATGCGCGATCGCCGCCGCCAGCACCCCCGGCAAATCCGCCGCCGCATCCACCGACGCCGTCCAGGCCCGGCTCGCCGCCGCCACCTTGGTGAAATCCGGCGTCGGCTCCAGCGAGACCAGCGGCATCTGGTTCACCCGGGACGCATACCCATCCGGATACGTCCCCAGCACCGACATCCGCACCGCCCCCCATTCCCGGTTGTTCAGCACCAGCAGCAGCACCGGCAGCCCCAACGCCTCGGCGATCTGATGACACGCCACCGGATTGGCGAACATGTAGGACCCATCCCCCATCGTCGCGATCACCAGCCGTTCCGGCTGCGCCAACTGCATTCCCAGCGCACACGGCACCGACCATCCCAGCCCGCCCGAGTGCGGCTCCTGATACCAGCTCCCCGCCGACTGCAGCGTCAGCGGCTCCAGCGGACACCCCAACTCCGACAGCACCGTCGCATCCAGACCTTCGATCGCCCGGGACAGACACAAACTGACCCAGGCCTTGGTCATCAACGGACCCTCGCCGCCCTTCTCAGCCCCAGCCCGAACCGCCGCACGCATGCCATCCGCCGCGACGGCCACCGCCGCCCGCCGATCCGCACAGACCCTCGCCCGCCCCGCCAGATGCGGCCGCATCGCCCGCGCCAACCCCAGGATAACGTCCGCCGTTTCCCCCGCCAGCGACACATCGGCCTGGAAATGCCGCACCGGAAACCGGCTGTACAGCGGATCGGGCCCCGCCTGAATCACCTTGCATCCCGGCGCCAGCTTATGAACCGCCGGCGACCAGGGCGCGAGGCAGTCCAGCACCAGCACCACATCCGCCTCGCTCAGCCAAGGCTCCGGATTGGTCCCCACCGCCATCGGATGATCTGTCGCGATGGCCAACTGGATCGCCCAGTACTGCACCACCGGAATGCCCCAGTCATCCGCCAGCGCAGACAGCGCCGCAAACCCCTCAACCGACCCAGCCCCCCGCTGCGCCACGATCACCGGCCGCGCAGCCCCTGCCAGCAGCCCCGCCGCCTGCTCCAACGCCGCCGCCGCCGGCCCAAACACCACCGGCGCCATCCGGCTCGGTTCATCCAGCCCCTCGGATGGACACGCCCCGCACAACACCTCCCGAGGCAAACTGACATAAACCGGCCCCGCCGGCGTCGAGCACGCCACCGCATAAGCCCGATCCACCACCTCAGGCGCCTGCTCCGGGAACCGCAATTCGTAGTCCCACTTCACCGCCTCACGCACCAGCGCCGTCTGGTCGCGCATCTCCTGCCCCCAGCCGATCGGCACGGTCCGAGCCCCCAGGCGCCCCTGTTCCAGCGTCGGCGTCCGCCCGGAGAACAGCAGCACCGGCACATGCTCCGTCGCCATGTTGATGGCCCCGATCGCGCAGTTCGCCAGCCCCACATTGGTATGCGCCATCACCACCTGAGGCCGCCCGGTCGCCAGGTAATACCCATGCGCCATCCCCATCGCCGCATGCTCATGCGGGATGACGATCGCCCGAGGCAGCGCGATATCCTTCGCTGCCGCCTCCGCGAGCCCCTCGATGATCGGCGGAAAATCCGTGCCTGAATTGGCAAAGATGTAATCCACGCCAACCGCCTTCAACCTGGCCAGCAGAGCGCCCCCAGCCGTGATGGTTTCTGACATGCTCGTCTCCCTACACATCGCCGATACCGTTAATTCGGCGACAAATCACCCCCCGACGCCGTATGTGCCC
>DATAZJ010000322.1:0-2848 GCA_036272115.1 Rhodopila sp.
CGAAGCCGTCACATTGGCCGGTCTGGTTGACGGAGGAGTAGCATCGCACCCATACGCTGGGTGAATGATTCCTATACGCCCCGGCAGCATTCTCCGGCACCGTGGGTCCGGCAAGGATTCAGATTCGAGGAAGGAACCGACAATGATCCGCTTTTACTATCACCCGACACCGAACCCGATGAAAATCTCGCTGTTCCTGGAGGAAGCCGGGCTTCCCTATGAACTGGTGCCGATCGATACCAGACGCGGCGAACAACATGCCGAGTCGTTTCGCGCCATCAACCCCAACGGCAAGCTGCCGGCGATCGTCGACACCGATGGCGATGTCAGGGTGTTCGATTCGACCGCCATCCTGATCTACCTGGGCGAGAAAACCGGCAAGTTCATGGGTTCGCCGACGGATCGGGGCGAATTGCTGTCTTGGCTGATGTTCATCGGGTCCGGCATCGGCCCGTATTCCGGCCAGGCGGTGCATTTCCAGCGCGCCGCGCCGGAGCAGATGCCCTACGCGATCAACCGCTATCGCCGCGAGGCGGAGCGTCACTATGCCGTGTTGGACAAGCATCTGGCGGGCCGGACGTTCATCGTGGGCGAAAGCTACACGATCGCCGATATCTCGGGGTGGGGCTGGCTGGATCGTGCATCCGTGGTGCTGGGCGGGGCCGACCCGTTGGGCGCGTACCCGAACCTGAAACGCTGGTTCCAGGCGATCGATGCACGCCCTGCCGTCGCCCGTGCCCGCAAGGTCGGCACCGATCATGCCTTCAAGCAGGAGATGGACGACGACGCGAAGAGGGCGATGTTTCCGTCGAACTATCCTACGGCGGCCTGAGCGGTTCGGCGGGGTGTGCGCGGTCGTTGCGCATCCCGCCGTCCGAGCGATGGCCCTTTCGTCTCGTGGGTGCATGTTTTTCGCGTGATTCACGCCTTCCGGTCTATGGCCTCAGGCGATCACACTCTAGGCTGGCTCCAACATTTTCAGGAGCCCGACCATGCGCAACCTGCCCCATCTGCTGCTGTGGACCGATTCACCCGGACCCTATATCGACGCCATCGCCAAGGCGGGGCTGTCCGACCGGGCGATCGTCGACACGCTGAGCCGCAAGGAAAAGCCGTCCGAAGCGCAGCGCGCGGCGACGCAGGTCTTGCTGGCCGGTGGTGCTCCGGCGGGGTTGCTGCCGACCATGCCGAACCTGAAATGGGCGCAATCGCTAACCGCGGGCGTCGAGGGCTGGCTGGCGCTGCCCGACCTGCCGGCCAACCTGACGCTGACCTGCGCCCGCGGCACCCATCGCGAGTCGATGCCGGAAAACATCCTGGGCGCGCTGTTTCATATCACCAAGCCGTATGCCGCGATCGTCGAGGATAAGAAGCAAAGCCTGTGGCGCCACCGGGTGGCGACGCCGCTGAACGGCAAGACGCTGGGTATCCTCGGGCTGGGCGCGATCGGGCAGGAGGTGGCTCGGCTTGCCACCGCCCTGGGCATGCGGGTGATCGGCACCAAGCGCCGCCCTGCCCCGTTGCCCGGCCTGGCCGAGGTGCTGCCAGCCGACCGAACCGATGACGTGCTGGCGGCGTCGGATTTCGTGCTGCTGCTGCTGCCGGCCACGCCGGAAACCGATAATTTCATCAATACCGAGCGGCTGGGGCGGATGAAATCCGGCGCATGGCTGCTGAATTTTGGCCGGGGCCACCTGATCAAGGACGACGACCTGATCGCAGCGGTGCAGGCGAAGACGATCGCCGGCGCGGTGCTGGATGTGTTCCGCCAGGAACCATTGCCGAAAGAGCACAAATTCTGGACGACCGAGGGTATCCTTGTGCTGCCGCATATCGGCGGGCCGCATCCGGACCGCGACAGCATCGTGGCCAGACTGTTCGTCGAGAACCTGCGCCGCTTCCTGGACGGCGAGACGCTGAAAGAGGTCGTGGACAGGGCGGCCGGTTACTGAACCCGGTCGCGGCGCATCGAAAGGAAGGCCGGAATGACCAGCGATTCACCCGCCCACGATTTTCTGCTGCCGCGCCTGTCCGCGCTGGTTAACGAAGCCGTCGCAAGCGGTATCGCCCGGGATGTCGCGGTGGCGGTGCTGATCGACCTGGTTACGTCGCCCGGATTCGACACCGCCGCGCCCGACCCGAAGGCTGATTCGGCGCCAAATCCGCAATGGGACCGCGGCCCCGACAGCGTGGTGCTGGTGAACGGCGTCAGCCCCCAGGGGCCGCGAGATCCTACCTCCCAGGATGAGGCCGATTTCGTCAAGCCGATTCCTTTGTTTGGCCCGTCATGAAGACGCGCCGATCGCGACGTTATCAGGACTCGACGTCGGCTTCCGGCCGGTCGTCGCCCTCCGACAATTCAACGTGCCATTTGCCGGTCGCGTCCTGAAATTCGATGTGCGTGGTGTCGCCGGGTATGCGCTGCTCCGCCGCCACACGCCTTGCGGCGGCCAGAGCGGCGGTCTTGTCGCGAAACGGCTCCGAGAACACACCATTCAACTGATAGGCCCAGCCACCGTCGTGCTGGACGACCTTGTAGTGGAGTTTCATGGCTATTCCCTTTTCGCGATCAGATTGACAGATAGGGACTTGGGGCCAGATGCGCCATACGCGACGTGCACGGATGTCCATGGCATGATCGTGGCGCAACCGGGAGGCTGACATGGCCGAAACACAGGACAACGCGGCGCAGATTGCCTATTGGAACGATCGGGCGGCGGTGACATGGACCACCTTCCAGGAGCGTCTGGATACGCTGTTCGAGCCTTTGACCGCCCTGGCGCTGGATGCCGCGGCGCCGGTACCTGGTGAACGGATCATCGATATCGGCTGCGGCTGTGGCGCGACG
>DATAZJ010000323.1:0-9074 GCA_036272115.1 Rhodopila sp.
GCCACCGCCAAGGCCTCCGAGCTTTGCCCCGATGAGCAGGCGACCGAACAGCTTCCCCCCGCCGATCCGGCCTACTGCGCCAAGCTGGACCCGATCGTGCGCCGGCCCAGCGCCTTGCCGCTCGACCAGTACGAAGACACAGTCAACGACTTCATCAGTCATTTCTGCCATCGCCGCCTCAATGCCGGCTGGAAGATGGACAAGACCGTCCGCGACGCCGGCCCCTTCGTTGCGACCTTGGCGAACGGCAAGTGGACCGGCAACGAGCAAGCCACCCACATGCCGGTGCTGATCTGGTACTCGCCGGAAATGATCGCCTGGCTGAAAAAATACCGCCCCGCCGAGGGAGCCGCCACCCCTCCGGACAAGACACCGCCCATTCCCGATGGCGCCATCATGGTCAAGGAGATGTACAACTCCACCCCTGCCGCGGCGTGCCGGGTGCCCGATTTGCTGAAGCTCAAACCGGTGGAGCAGGGCGCCGCGATCATGATCCGCGACAATCGCGCCGCCAAGGACGGCTGGTACTGGGGCTGGTATGGCTGGCCCGACGTCAACAGCGGCTGGCACGTGGACTATCCGCCGCAAGGCTTCGGCCTGCCGTTCCAAGGGTTCGGCCAGTACTGCCTCAACTGCCACGCCTCGGCGCGCGACAACCAGACATTCGCCAGCCTGAACAACATCAAGGGCGAACCGGGCATCTATCTGAGCTTCCTGTCGCAGGGCTTCTACCAGACCCAAAGCTTCGGGATTCAACCACCGCCCAAGGGTCCAGGCCCGCAAATGGCCGTGGCTTCGGAACATCTCAAAATACTGGAGGAATCGCGTGTCCCCGCGTCAACCAGGCTGTTGACGCTACAACCCAGCAATCCCGATTTCCTGGCGGCGCTGAACCTGGCCCATCTGCCGGCGATCGGCCATGACCAGGCCGTCAACACTTTCAAGATGCCGTCGGCGACCTACGACAACGTATTTGTACCCGGCCACGGGCCGATCCAGGCGCATGCCTTCGTCACCTCCGACCAATGCGTCGGCTGCCACAGCGCCGGCGGCACCGGATTGCAGTTCGAGATGACCGCGCCCGTCCCCGGCACCACCCCGGTGGTCTACAATTTCTCCCCCTACGGCGGCTGGCGCACCAGCCCGATGGGGCTTGCCGGCCGGGATCCGATCTTCTTCACCCAGCTTGCCAGCGAAACACAGACCTTCCATCCGCCGTCTTTGTCCCCCACCGTGCAGACCACCTGCCTGGGTTGCCATGGCATCGAGGGGCAGCGCCAGTTCAGCATCGATACGGCGAAACCCGGCGCCGCATGCCCCGACTTCCTGCGCGAAATGGTCGATGCCATCCCCTATCCCGCCCCCACGATGCAATCGCATTTCGGAGCCCTGGCCCGCGACGGTATCTCCTGCGAGGCGTGCCATCACATGGTCCTGGGCAAGGCCGATTCCGCCAAATTCGCCGATCAGCCGCAAAACCGCTGTGTGGAGCAACGCCAGCAATTCCTGAACCCCGACAACAAGGATTTTGCCCGCACCTTCACCGGCAGCTTCTTCATAGGCTCCCCCGACAAGCTGTTCGGGCCGTTCGACGACCCCAAGCAGAAGCCGATGAACCACGCGCTGGGCATCGTTCCGGAGCATAGCCAGATCATCACCACGTCGGAGGTCTGCGGCACTTGCCATACCGTGCATCTGCCGGTCTACGACGGCACCAAGGTCGTCGGTCACAGCTACGAGCAGACGACCTATCCGGAATGGGCGTTCAGCGCCTACCGCACCGGCACCTCACCCGATGGCAAGCTGCCATTCGGTCCCGGGACGCTCGCCGAGTCCTGCCAGGGCTGCCACATGCCCAGCGCCGACGCGTCGAAGAAGCCGTTCCGCAGCAAGATCGCCGCCATCCAGGAACACGACAATTTCCCCCAGGCGGAGAACGGCCTGCCCGCCACGGACATCGACCTTCAGGTCCGTTCCGGCTTTGCCAAGCATCTGCTGGTCGGGCTGAACGTGTTCTTCATCGAAATAGCCAAGCAGTTCAATTCGGTGCTGGGCATTCCCACGACAGACCCGATGCTGGGCAGCAAGGGCGTTGCGCCGCTCGACCTGACCGAACAGGCGATGCTCGACCAGGCGTCCAATACCTCGGCTTCGATTTCGGTGGGCGACCTATCGGTGGATGCCACCGAATTGCGGGCGAATGTGACGGTTACCAACAAGACCGGGCACAAATTCCCCTCCGGTGTCGGGTTCCGCCGAGCCTTCGTCGATTTCGTGGTGTCGGATGCGCAGGGGCACGTGGTGTGGGAATCCGGCCGCACCAACGCGGCGGGTGTGCTGGTCGACCAGAAGGGCAAGCCGATCGCCGGCGAGCTTTGGTGGAAGGACGATTGTTCCGGACAGGTCAACAGCCCCGGCCACAACCCGCACCAGCCGCATTACCAGGTGATCTCGCAACAGGACCAGGTGCAGATCTTCCAGGAACTGGTGACCACGCCGCCACCCAATGGGCCGGCGAACTGCGGGCGCCACAGCGATCCGACGGGGCAACTGACCACCAGCTTCCTGTCGATCTGCGGCACGCTGAAGGACAACCGGCTGCTGCCCCAGGGCTTCCTGCCGCTGGATCAGCGCATCAGGATCAGCCGCGCGCTGGGGGCGAGTGACGACATGGCGGAGGATGCGGGCGCCGTCGGCACCGGCGACGATCCGGCCTACAAGACCGGCGGCGACGACACGTTTGCCTACCACGTGCCGGTGACCGGTCTGTCGGCGCCTCCGGCCAAGGTCTCGGCGACGCTGTATTACCAGGCGATTCCGCCGTTCTTCCTGCAGGACCGGTTCTGCACCGCGAAAGGCACCGATGTCGATCGGTTGCGCTTCGTCACCAGCCAGTTGCGGCTGGAAAACACCCGAGCGGCGGACTGGAAGCTGAACATGGTCAGTTCGGGACAGGTTGCGGTGCAGTAGACTTTCGCGCGAAGCTCGCCTGGTCCCTCAGCGAGAACCCAACGATGCTCCGCCGCGAACTGGCTTTCGCCGTCGCCGCTCTTGCCGCCGGCGGCGCGCATGCGGAGACGGCACCGGAATCGACGTTCGACCGGATCCGCCGCAGCCGCGTCGTCCGGGTCGGCGCTGTCGGCGGCCAGGCACCGTATTCCGTGCAGGACCTCGCCACCGGCGAATGGCGTGGCTTCATCCCGGCCTTTGGCCGCGACCTGGCCAAGGCGCTGGACGCCAAAGCCGAGTTTGTCGAAACGAACTGGGGCAACGCGGTGCTCGATCTGCAAGCCAGCAAGGTCGACATCTTCTTCGGGCTGAACCCGACACCGCAGCGCGCTTTGGCGATCGACTTCACCCATCCGTTGTTCAACAACCTCTTCACCCTGATTGTTCGGCCTGGCTTCCACCCCGCGACCTGGGACGCCCTGAACGACCCATCCGTCCGCATCGCGCTGGAGATCGGCACGTCCTACGATCAGGTGATCTCGGAAACCTGCCCGCGTGCGACGTTCGTGCGCCTGAAGAGCAATAACGACGCGACATTGGCGGTGCAGGCGGGCAAGGCGGACTGCCAGGTGCTGGTGGCGCTGCTGGCGCTGTCGGTGCTGAAGCGCAATCCGGCCATCGGCACGCTGGTGGTGCCGAAACCGCTGTTCACCGCCACCACCAATGCGGGATTGCGGCGCGAACCGGACAAGACGTGGCGCGATTTCGTGGACAACTGGATCGACTGGAATCGCGGCCTGGGGCGCATGCGCCGGATGGTGATCGACAGCCTCGGCTTGGTCGGCATCACCGAGGCCGACATCCCGCCCGAGATCAGCTTCTGACCCACGCGGATGGCTGCGCAACGGTCCGAATGCGCATCGGAATGACATAAGTCAAGCCACGCACCGTATCCACACGCGTCTTCCATCCCACCGATCGGGCACGCGTTTCCCCGCATGGCCGTCTGCGCACCACCGAACCCGCCACGGAATGGTGATTGACACCGCATTCCGCACCCCGATATGGAGCGTTCATAAAAATAAATTAACACTTCACAGGGAATATCCGGGAGCGAACGTTTGCCGCCACTGTTGTCCATCCGGAATCTGCACACCGAATTTCGTACCGGGCGCGGAGTCGTGCGTGCCGTTGGCGGCATAAGCTACACGGTCGAGGCGGGTGAGACCGTTGCGATCGTCGGCGAAAGCGGCTCCGGCAAATCCGTCGGCGCCATGTCGATCCTGCGGCTTATCCCGGATCCTCCTGGCCGAATCGTCAGCGGCGAAATCATCTTCGACGGCCGCGATCTTCTGAAATTGCCCGACGAAGCCATGCGCAAGCTGCGCGGCGGCGAAATCGGGATGATTTTCCAGGAACCGATGACATCGCTGAATCCGGTGCTGACGGTCGGCCGGCAGATCACCGAGACGCTGGAACAGCATCGCGGCGCCACCCCCGCGGTTGCCCGCCAGCGCGCCCGCGACCTGCTGGGGATGGTCGGAATCGCCGACCCGGACCGGCGGCTGAAACAATATCCGCATCAATTGTCGGGCGGCATGCGCCAGCGCATCATGATCGCCATCGCCCTGACCTGCGATCCGAAACTGATCATCGCCGATGAACCCACCACCGCGCTGGATGTGACGATCCAGGCCCAGATCCTCGAACTGATGAAGGACCTGACGCAGCGCCTGAACATCGCGCTGGTGATCATCACCCACAACCTCGGCGTGGTCGCCCGCTACGCCAATCGGGTGAACGTCATGTATGCCGGCCGCATCGTGGAATCCGGTTCCGCCGCGGCGATCTACCACGATCCACGCCATCCCTACACCATCGCGCTGCTGCGGTCCGTCCCGCGCCTCGACCGTCCGCGCCAGGATCGGCTGGACCCGGTCGAGGGCCAGCCACCCGACCTCACCCGCCTGGACGCCGGCTGCGCCTTCCGCCCCCGCTGCCGCTTCGCCATCGCCGCCTGCGCCGAGTCTTCGCCTGCTCTCACCGCAATCGGCGAACCCGGCCATGCCGCCGCCTGCTTCCGGGCAGCCGACATCGCCAGCGAAATCGGCAAGGCCGCATGAGCAGTCCGGTCACGCAACTGCCCGCCGGCCCCTTGCTGAAAGTCAAAGGGCTGCACATGCATTTCCCGATCTCCGAGGGCATGCTGTTTCGGCGTTCCATCGGCCAGGTCAAGGCGATCGACGGTGTCGATTTCACCGTCCAGCGCGGCGAAACCCTTGGTCTGGTCGGCGAAAGCGGCTGCGGCAAAACCACCACCGGCCGCTGCATCCTGCGGCTGGAGAAACCGACCGCCGGCGAAATCATCTACGACGGCGTCGATCTGGCCGGATTGGCCCCCAAGGACCTGCGGGCGATGCGCCGCCGCATCCAGGTGATCTTCCAGGACCCGTACAGCTCACTCAATCCACGCATGAAGGTCGGCGCCATCATCGAAGAACCGATGAAGGTGCATGGCACCGAACCCGACCCCACACGGCGCCGCGAACGGGCACGCGAACTGCTCTCGGTCTGCGGCCTGGCAGCGGACTTCGCCGACCGTTATCCGCACGAAATGTCCGGCGGCCAGCGGCAGCGGGTCGGCATCGCCCGCGCCTTGGCCCTGAACCCCGAGTTCATCGTCTGCGACGAACCTGTCTCCGCGCTGGACGTGTCGATCCAGGCTCAGGTGGTCAATCTGCTGGAGGATTTGCGGGAAAAATTCGGCCTGACCTATCTGTTCATCGCCCACGACCTGTCCGTGGTGCGGCATCTGTGCCAGCGCGTCGCGGTAATGTATCTGGGCCGTATCGTCGAGATGACCGACAGCGACACGCTGTTCGACGCGCCACTGCATCCGTATACACAGGCGTTGCTCGCGGCGGTTCCGGTGCCGGACCCGTTCGTGGAGCAGGGCAGGGTGTTCCGCCCGGTGCAGGGCGAGGTACCCAGTCCGATCAACCCGCCATCCGGTTGCGTCTTCCATCCGCGCTGCCCGATCGCTGTCGAAAGCTGCAAGCATACCCGGCCTGAACCGCGTGAGGTGCGGCCAGGGCATATCGTCGCCTGCAGTCAGGTCAATCTCCAATAATAACAATAAAGGGATACCGAAACGCCGATGACCGTCCTTCCCGCACTCGGCCTGACCGCACTGCTCGGTTTGTCGCTGATATCTGCCCCCGCTTCGGCCGAGGATGCACCGAAACACGGCGGCACCCTGACCTACATGATCCCCGCCGACGCGCCGCCCAGTTTCGACGGCCATCGCGAGACCACCTATGCCACCGTGCATGCGACGGCACCGTTCTACAGCGTGCTGATCCGGATCAATCCGGAAAACCCGTCCTCCACCACCGATTTCGTCTGCGACCTGTGCACCGAAATGCCGGTGCCGACCGACGACGGCAAGACCTACACATTCAAGATCCGCGAAGGGGTGAAGTGGCACGACGGCTCGCCACTGACCGCCGCCGACGTGGCGAAAAGCTGGCAGGAGATCGTTGCCCCGGACAAAGGGGTCTCCAGCGCCCGGGAAAGCTATTTCGTCATGGTGGACAGCGTCACGTCGCCCGACCCCACCACCGTGGTGTTCAAGCTGAAATTCGCCACCAGCGCGTTCCTGCCGGCGCTGGCCGATCCGTTCGCCTACATCTACAAGAAGGCGGTGCTCGATAAAGACCCGCACTGGTACGAAAAGAACATCATGGGCTCCGGCCCGTTCAAGTTCGTCGATTACCAGATCGGCCAGTCGATCACCGGCGCGCGCAATCCCGATTACTACCACAAGGGCCTGCCTTACCTGGACGGTTTCGTGGCGATCTTCGCCGCCAAGCAGGCGGTGCGGCTGGATGCGATCCGAGCGGATCGGGCGGCACTGGAATTTCGCGGCATGCCGCCGTCGGCGCGCGATCAGTTGGTCCGGGAACTCGGCGACAAGATCACTGTCCAGACCAGCGACTGGAACTGCGTGAACATGATCACGCCGAACCACAAGAAGAAGCCGTTCGACGACGTGCGGGTGCGGCGGGCCCTGATCCTGGCGATCGACCAATGGCATGGCGCGCCGGCGCTGTCGAAGATCGCCAACGTCCACACCGTCGGCGGCATCGTCTTCCCCGGTTCCCCGCTCGCCGCCACCAAGGAAGAACTGGAGAAAATCGCCGGCTACTGGCCCGATATCGAGAAATCCCGAGCGGAGGCGAGACGTCTGCTGAAGGAGGCCGGCGCCGAAAACCTGTCGTTCGAACTACTGAACCGCAACGTCGATCAGCCCTACAAATACATCGCCACCTGGGTGATCGACGAATGGAGCAAGGTCGGCCTGCACGTCACCCAGCGCGTGCTGCCCACCGGGCCGTTTTTCGACGCCCTGCGCAACAATAATTTCGACGTGACGGTGGACTTCAACTGCCAGGGTCTGGTCAACCCGCCGATGGACGTCGGCAAGTACCTGCCGCATTCCGTCTACACCGAGAATTACGGCAACTACGAGGATCAAAAGGACATCGACCTGTACCAGGCCGTGCTGCACGAAACCGATCCCGCGAAGCAGCGCGCCCGCATGCGTGAATTCGAGACCTACGTGCTGGATACCCAGGCGCACATGTTTATGATGCCGTGGTGGGAACGCATCGTGCCCATGCGGTCCTACGTCAAGGGCTGGAAAATCAGCCCAAGCCACTACGTCAACCAGGATCTGGCGACAATATGGCTGGATAAGTAACGACGAGGCGCCCCGGCATAAATCGAACCGCAAAAGCGGTCCCATGCCGGGGCGTAACGACTACAAAAACCATCAGGGAGTGCAATCATGCTGACGAAAATCTTTCGTGCGGCCGGAACGGCGATTCTGTTCGCCACGACGTCCGGCCTGTCGGCCCAGGCTGCCGACACACCGAAACGGGGCGGTGAACTGACCTACATGATCCCGGCGGAAGCGCCGCCAAGCCTGGACGGGCACCGCGAGTCCACCTATGCGACCGTCCACGCGGTGGCGCCATTCTACAGCGTGCTGATGCGGGTCGATCCGGATAATCCCCAGGATACCACAAGCTTCGTCTGCGACCTGTGCCTGTCGATTCCGAAACCGACCGATGACGGCGAGACCTACACCTTCAAGATCCGCGAGGGCGTGAAATTCCAGGATGGCACGCCACTGACCGCCGCCGACGTCGCAACAAGCTGGCACGAGATCATCTTTCCCCGCAAAGGCGTCCTCAGCGCTCGGCAGAACTGGTATTCGATGGTGGATTCGGTCGAATCGCCTGATCCGACCACGGTGGTGTTCAAGCTGAAATTCGCCACCACGGTCTTCGTACCGGCTTTGGCCGATCCGTATGCTTTCATCTACGAAAGGAAAATCCTGGACAGCGATCCGCACTGGTACGAAACCCACGTGATGGGCTCCGGCCCATTCCGCTTCGTCAGCTATTCGATCGGCCAGGAGATCAAGGGCGAGCGCAATCCGGACTACTACCACAAAGGCCTGCCGTATCTCGACGGGTTCACCGGCATCTTCGCACCGAAACAGGCGGTCCGGGTCGCCGCGATCAAGTCGGATCGCGCGGCGATCGAGTTCAGGGGGCTGCCGCCGTCGGCGGTCAACGATCTGAAGGCTTCGCTCGGTGATCGGATCACGGTACAGACCAGCGACTGGAACTGCGGCAACCTGATCACGCCCAATTCAGCCCGCAAGCCGTTCGACGATGTTCGCGTCCGCAAGGCTCTGCTGCTGGCGGTGGATCAGTGGAACGGCGCGCCGGCCCTGTCCAAGATCGCTGTCGTGCGCACCGTCGGCGGCATCGCCTTCCCGGGATCGCCGCTGGCCGCCACCAAAGCGGAACTGGAGACGCTGGCCGGCTTCTACCCCGATATCGAAAAATCCCGAGCGGAGGCGCGGCGTCTGCTGAAGGAGGCGGGGCAGGAGCACCTGACGTTTGAGTTGCTGAACCGCAACGTCGATCAGCCGTACAAATTCGTCGGCACCTGGCTGATCGACCAATGGAGCAAGATCGGCGTGACCGTCACCCAGAAAGTGGTGCCGACCGGCCCCTGGTTCGCGGCGATGCGCGGCGGCGATTTCGACG
>DATAZJ010000324.1:0-3018 GCA_036272115.1 Rhodopila sp.
CGATCGACTCCACCCACCGCCCCAACGCCGCATCCAGTTCCGCGGCGGGAACGACCTTCTCCACCAACCCCCACGCCAGCGCGGTCCGCGCATCGATGTTGTCGCCAGTGTAGAGCAACAGTTTCGTCCGCCCCCAGCCAATCAGTTGCGGCAGCAACGCGGCCTCGACCACCGACGGCAGACCGATCTTCACCTCCGGCATGCCGAACACCGCATTGTCGCCGGCGATGTGCATGTCGCAGGCCGCCATCACCTCCAGCCCCGCACCAAGGCAGAACCCGTTCACACGTGCAATGACCGGCACCGGAAGGTCCCGCAGCACCTTGCACATGCGGTGGATCAGCGTGAGGAAATCCCGCGCCCGAGCCGGGTTCAGCTCGTGCAGCTCATGCAGGTTCGCGCCCCCCATGAACGATCGGTCGCCCTCACCGGTGACGACCAGCACCCGCAGGTCCGGGTCATCCGACAGTGCCGTGACGGCGTCGATAAACGCCGTGATCTGCGCATGCCCGAGGCAGTTCAGCCGCGCCGCATTGTTGATCGATATCGTGGCGACACCGCCATGGCGCCGGACAAGTACCTCACTCATGCTTGTGTCCTCTGGTTCCAGCCGATCGGGCCGCGGAAGGGTCTCATATCCGGGTAGCCGCTGACCGCCCAGGCACCATCGACCAGCAAGCTCGCCCCGTTTACATAACTCGCATCGTCGCTGGCCAGATACAGCGCCGGCGCCGCGATCTCCGCCGGCTGAGCCGGCCGTCCCATCGGAATGCGCTGTTCGAATGCAGCCAGCGCATCAGGGTTGTCGAAGTGCCGCCGCGTCAGATTGGTCTGCACCAGACCGGGCAATATCGCATTTACCCGTATACCAAATTCGGCGAATTCCAATGCCCCGTTACGCGACAGCATCTCGACCCCCGCCTTGGCCGCCACATAGGCGGAACCGGCATGCATCGGCACATGCGCGTTCAACGAGGCAATGTTGACGATGCTACCGGTCCCTTGCCGCATCATCTGCCGGGCCTGATGTTTCATCCCAAGGAACACCCCTTTCAGGCACAGATCGACGGTAAAATCCCAGTCCGCTTCCGCCAGATCGACGATGTAGCCCGCCCGTGACCCCCCGGCGACGTTGAACGCGGCGTGGACCGCGCCGAAGCGATCGACAGCCGTGCTGACCAGTTCCTCGGCGGCGGACTCCTTGGTCACATCGGCCTCGATCCCGACGAACCCGGCACCCAGATCCTCCATACCATGCAGGTCCGACCCGACGACCTTCGCACCTTCGGCCAGCAACCGCTTGGCGATTGCCAGCCCGATGCCGGACGCGGCCCCGGTCACCACCGCGACCTTGCCGGCGAAGCGGTCCGTCAATGCGATCATCAGCATCCTCCCACGCGGCGTTAAGGGTTTGGCAATCTCTTCGTGGTTCCGTGCCCGCGTTTCGATGGGCACCCTGCATGGAACTATCGGTTGGGATCAAGGTCGCCGCCCGCGGCCTGGAATGGGACATCACTGAGGTTGAGCCACTTGGTTCTCAGCAGCGCGTGCGATTGGCATGCTGCGGCGGCGACCTTGCCGGCCTGGAATGGGACGTCCTGCACCCCGCCGAGGCGCTGTCCGTCGTACAAAACGATCCGAACCCGGAGGAAGCTGGCCCGCTCGCCGACTGGCGCCGCTACCACATCGCCCGTCTACTGGAACGCATCCCCGGAGCCCCCGCGCCACCCGGCCGCATCGCCATCGAGCCCTATCAGCGCGTCCCCCTGCTGCGCGCGCTGGACATGGTGCGCCCGAGGCTGCTGCTGGCGGACGGCGTCGGACTGGGAAAAACCATCCAGGCTGGCCTGATCGCCGCCGAGTTGCTGGTCCGCCGCCGAGCGCATCGCATCCTGATCGTCTGCCCGCCCGGACCCTTGCTGCGGCAATGGCAGCAGGAAATGCGCATCCGTTTTGGCCTGCGCTTTACCCCGATCGCCGATGCCACCGGCCTGCGCCACGCCCGGCAAGACCTGGAACTCGGCGGCAACCCGTTCGATGCGACCGCGCTGTGCCTGACCTCGATGGACTTCGCCAAGTCCGATCGGATATTGGCGGAGCTGGAACGCGTGTCCTGGGACCTCGTCATCATCGATGAGGCACATCATTGCGTCGGCGAGGAAAACCAGCGCCGCCGCCTGGCCGAGGTTTTATCCGTCAAATCCGACGGCCTGCTATTGTTGACGGCGACACCGCACGACGGCCACGATCCGCATTTCGCGTCATTGATGGCGCTGCTGGACCCCAGCCTGGTGGACGGGGCAGGGCGCCTGGTCGGCACGACCTATCGCCGCCACATCGTCCGCCGGCTGAAATCGCACATTCGTTCCGCATCCGGCGCGCCGCTCTTCCGCGACCGCATTGTCACGCCGGTCCGGGTGGACGTAACCGATGCAGCGCCAGTCGGCGAATTCCACAAGGCATTATCCGCCCTGGTCGCGCCCAGACTGCAACGATCGCGCGACCGCACCGGCCTGACCGACGCGCTGGCCTTCGTCAGCCTGCTGAAACGGTCGATGTCCACCATCGCCGCCTGCCTCGCAACCCTGCGCGTGGTGGCCGATCGCTACGGCATCGAACCACAACGGGACCGGCAACGCGCCCTGCGTGCCTATCGCCGCCGGATGGCCCGCTTCGGCGTGCTGGACACGGCCGACGAAGAAGACATCGCCGAACTGGAAGCCGAGGAAATTTCCGCCTCGCTGTCCGGCGAGGCGACCGAGGCCGACTTGCACGCGCTCATCCATCTAGGCCAGGCCGCCGCGCCGCACGATCCCAAACTCGCCGCCCTGGTGCTGGAAATCCGCCTGATCCGCCTGCGTCATCCCGGCGCCAACGTGATCGTCTACACCGAATACGCCGACAGCCAGCGCGCCGCCGTCGAGGCACTGGCCACAATCGACACCACCATCCTCGCCATCAGCGGCGCCGACCCCGAACCGGAACGGTCCCGCATCGCCGAACGCTTCGCCGAGACGG
>DATAZJ010000325.1:0-7074 GCA_036272115.1 Rhodopila sp.
CGTGCAATTGCTCGCCGCGCTCGATATAGCCGTAGCCGGTTTCCGGGCCGGTCGGCTGCATGCCGAAGGTGACGAAACGGCCGGCCCGCGCGGCCACTGCGGCGACGCCCAGTGCGCGGTGCAGAGCGTCGATGTCGGTGATGGCGTGGTCGGCGGCGAGCATCCACAGCAGGCCGTCCGGGTCGTCCTCGGCGGCCAGCAGCGCGGCGGCGGCGATGGCCGGGGCGCTGTTGCGGCCGACGGGTTCCAGCACGATGCGGGCATTGGCGACGCCGGCTTCGCGCAACTGTTCAGCTATGAGGAACCGGTGTTCCTGGTTGCAGACTACGATGGGCGGGGCGAAGGACGGGTCGGCGGCGCGCAGGGCGGTTTCCTGCATCATGGTGCGGTCCGATACCAACGGCCAAAGCTGCTTGGGAAAGCTTTCGCGTGACACCGGCCAGAGCCGGGTGCCGGAGCCTCCGGAGAGGATAACGGGGACGATACGGTGTTCGGTCATGGCCTGAAATCCTGAGATCGTGTCTTCTTGCCTACACTGACGATCGCTGCCAAGCTGTCTAGGCGTCAAATCTGGTGAAGGAATGTACGAAAGATGCAGATTGAGATCGAATACTGCGGCATGTGAGGCTATGAGCCGCGGGCGATCGCGGCGCGGACCCTGATCCTGAAATCGAACCCGGCCGCCAAGGTGACGCTGCGCAAGAGCGGCGGCGGTGTTTTCGAGATGACCGTCGATGGCCGGCTCACTTTCTCCAAGAAGGCGGTCGGGCGGTTCCCAACGGAGCAGGAGGTGGTTTCGGCCCTGGGCTGAACCATGGGTTCTCGCTGGAGTCTAGTTTTCGTGTGATTCACGTCTTTTGGCCTTCGGCCTCAGGCGACCACGCGAAGATCGCTGCGGTGCCTGCCGCGTGACGGTGGGCTGATGGGGCGGATCATCCGAAGGGACGGGCGACGAAGCGGGGCGTCGCGCGCGGCTGCGATGCGCGGCCTGTTTGGCTCGGTTTCCGCAGATCGCCATGCTGCACCACCGGCGCACGCGTCCTCTTGTGTGGTCGGCGAACAGCAGCGTGCAGGCTGGACCTTCGCAGGCTTTCACGTTGGCGAAATTTTCCTCGCAGACCAGCGTCGCCAGGACCTCCGCGATCGGCAGAAGCAGGGAGTCCGGCGCTTGCCAGTGCCGCGTCTTCCTGATTTCCAGAGCCTTGGCGGCTGTGCCGCCGGCCGTGATCCGGCTGAAGCTCGCGTCGCGTTCCAGCAGGCGGTTGAGCGGTGACAGGTCGTTCAGGTCGCCGGCGGTGAGGGTTCGGCCTTTGCGGGCGCGGACGAATGCCCTGAACCATTCCCGCAGGTCGCGCGCCTGGGCGGCCACGTTGTCCAGTTCATTCGATGTGGTCCGGGCGCGCAGGTCGTTCAGCGTTTCGGCCGACGCAAGGCGGGCCTGTTGCAGCCAGGCCAGGAGGCCGTCGCCGTCCGTGATCCAGTCGACTTGCGTGTCGACGGGGGTGGCGACCGAGTTCAGGAAATCGAGGCCGAGCGCGTCGGCGAGGAAGAGGGCGGGAGGGTGGCGGTGGTCCAAGCGGGCGGCCATGTCGACGTGGTTTTCGTCTCGAAACATATAACCGCTCTGGCGGTAGTTGACAAGTTACTTCGGCATTAGTAACCCTCCTGTGGCAAGCAGTCCGGTTATGTTCGAAAGCGAACCAAGACCGTCGCCGATGCGAAAGGAGCGAAAAATGTCTCGCAGGGATGCCAGCGTGGTGCTGGTCCATGGCGCATGGGCCGACGGGTCGAGCTGGGGCAAGGTGATCGGCGAGCTGGACAGCCGCGGCGTGAAGGCAGTCGCGGCGCCGTTGCCGCTGACCTCGCTGGCTGACGACGTGGCGGCGGTCGTCCGGACGCTGGAGCGGATTGAGGGGCCTGTCGTGCTGGCGGGGCACGCCTATGCGGGGGCGGTCATCGGGGCGGTGCGCGACGAAAAGGTCAGGTCGCTGGTCTATGTCGCCGCGTTGGCACCGGATGAGGGTGAGACGGTGGCCGATGTGTTCTATCGTGCCGAACCGCACACTCTGGCGCCGAAACTGGCGCCCGACGGACATGGGCTGATCTGGCTTCCCGAGGAAGCGTTCGCGGTGGCGTTCGCGCAGCATGCCTCGGCGGCGGAGCAGGCGCTGCTGACGGCGGTGCAGCGGCCGATCGCGCTGCCTTGCATCAGCACCGCTGTCGAACGGCCGCTGTGGAGGGATCGTCCGAGTTGGTTCCTGGTGGCGGAAGAGGATCGGATGATCGTTCCCCAGACGCAGCGGTTCATGGCCGAACGGATGGGGGCTCGGGTACGACCGTGTGCAGCCGATCATACGCCGATGGTGACTGAACCCGGCGTTGTCGTGGACATCATCGCCGAGGCCCTGGGTGCGCTGGCGCCGGGCTGAGGCGTGCGCCGATCAGTCGGTTTTGCGAGGCATTGTGAGGTTGCTTCGGGATTCCGATAACTGAGTCAGTTAGTTGTGTATTCGACAGGGAGGAAGGTTATGACTGCCGTTGTGTATCGCACCGCCGATGTGGATGGCCTGGAGGTCTTCTATCGTGAGGCGGGGACCGCCGGCGCCCCGAAGCTGCTGCTGCTGCATGGATTTCCCAGCGCCGGGCATATGTTCCGCGACCTGATCCCGCTGCTGGCCGACAGGTTCCATATCGTCGCGCCCGATCTGCCGGGTTTTGGCCAGTCGGGCATGCCGGATCGTCGTGCGTTCAGCTATACGTTCGACGCGCTCGCCGGGGTTATCGATCGTTTCACCGAGGTGATCGGCTTCGACCGCTTCGCGGTATACGTCTTCGATTATGGGGCGCCGGTCGGTTTCCGGCTGGCGTTGCGGCATCCGGAGCGGATCGCCGCCATCATCTCACAGAACGGCAATGCCTATGAGGAGGGACTGAGCGAGGGTTGGAACCCGATCCGGGCGTACTGGCAGACGCCGTCGCAGGACAATCGGGATGCGCTGCGGGCGTTCCTGACCCCGGAAACGACGCGCTGGCAATATACCCATGGGGTGGCGGACGAGACGTCGGTGTCGCCTGACGGTTATACGCTCGACAATTTCTATCTGGCTCGGTCTGGCGCGGATGAAGTGCAGCTGGACCTGTTCGGCGACTATGCCAGCAACGTTGCGCTGTATCCGGCCTTCCAGGCGTATTTCCGGTCGCATCAGCCGCCGTTCCTGGCGGTGTGGGGCAAGAACGATCCGTTCTTCCTGCCGTCGGGCGCGGAGGCGTTCCGGCGCGACATGCCGGGCGCGGATGTCCGTTTCTTCGACACGGGCCATTTCGCTCTGGAAACCCATGCGCGGGAGATTGCCACGGCGATCCGCGGCTCCTTGGCCGCCTGATTGTTCGCACAACTCAAGGAAAGATGACATGTCGAGATCAATCGCCGTCGTCACAGGTGGCAGCCAGGGCATCGGCCGAGCGACGGCGATCCGATTGGCGCGGGATTTTTCCGCCGTCGCGGTGGTGGCGCGCGATCGTGCCAATTTGGAGAGCACGGCGGCAGCGGTGAAGGAAGCGGGTGCAGAACCGCTGATTATCGGGCTCGATTTGTCGGAGCCCTCGGCGGCTCAGGCGGTGGTCGAGCAGACGCTGGCGGCATTCGGGCGGATCGATGCGCTGCTGAACATCGCGGGGGCGGTGCCGCAGATCGATCTGTTCGAGATGACCGACGCGCAGTGGGAGGGCGGCCTGGCGCTGAAGCTGCATGGCGCGCGGCGGCTGACGATCGCGGCCTGGCCGGCGCTGAAGGCGGCCAAGGGGGCGGTCGTGCTGATGTCGGGCAACTCGGCGCTGTTCCCGAAAGCGCCGTACGCGGCGGTGGGGACGATCAACGCGGCGATCGTGGCGCTGGCGAAGGCGTTCTCGGATCGCGGCATCACCGACGGCGTGCAGGTGAACAGCGTGTTGCCCGGTCCGGTGATGACCGGGCGGCGGCGGTCGTATCTGCAGCACTGGGCCTCGATCCACGACATGACGGTGGAGCAGGCGACGGTGGAGTTTCCGCAGGAGGCCGGTATCGCGCGCTATGGCGAGCCGGAGGAGATCGCCGAACTGATGGCGTTCCTGGTGTCGCCGGGTGCTCGCTGGATGACGGGATCGGTGCTGCGAATGGATGGTGGCGAAGTCAAGTCGGTGTAACGGGCCTTGGCCGCGTAGGCTGACGCCGAACCGCGATGATCCGCCGTTGCCGGGTCGTCGCGGTTTTCTTGTTCGGGGTCGTGGTTGCCATGGCGTTCAGGTGGCGGATCCGACCCGTTAAAATAAACAGAAGTTAACCGGCTATTTGCCGGATGCGCCGGGTTCTGGCATACGCCGCGGCCACGGCGCCGCCTGTGTCCGATTCGGCGGTTGCGCCAGAACGAAACAAACGATGGAGGGGAAAACCCTAATGAGTGCGGCGCAACTGCTGATCATAGTCTGCGGCCTGGCGGCCCTGGTCTATGGTTTCATCACCAGCCGGCAGGTCCTTGCCGCGGATGCCGGAACGGCCCGCATGCAGGAGATCTCGGCGGCCGTTCAGGAAGGGGCGCGAGCCTACCTGAACCGGCAATACACCACGATCGGCCTTGTCGGCGTGGTCATTCTGATTTTCCTGGGCCTGGTCCTGGGTATCCATACGGCAATCGGGTTCCTGATCGGCGCCGTGCTGTCGGGGGCGGCCGGGTTCATCGGCATGAACGTCTCGGTGCGAGCCAACGTGCGTACCGCACAGGCGTCGCGCCAGGGGCTGGCGGCCGGGCTCGATGTCGCGTTCAAGGCAGGTGCGATCACCGGGATGCTGGTTGTCGGGTTGGGCCTGCTGGGCGTCGCCGGTTATTATTTCGTGCTGCGTGGCGGCGTTAGCGGACCGATGACCGACGACCAGCTTCGCAAGGTGCTGGAGGCGATGGTGGCGCTGGGCTTCGGCGGGTCGCTGATCTCCATCTTCGCGCGTCTGGGCGGCGGCATCTTCACCAAGGGCGCCGACGTGGGCGCCGATCTGGTGGGCAAGGTCGAGGCCGGCATCCCTGAGGATGACCCCCGCAATCCGGCCGTGATTGCCGACAACGTGGGCGACAATGTCGGCGACTGCGCCGGCATGGCGGCGGATTTGTTCGAGACCTATGCCGTGACCATCGTCGCGACCATGCTGCTGGCGGGGATCTTCTTCACCGGCGCGGTACGCGACGCGATGCTGATGCTGCCGCTGGGCATCTGTGCGATCTGCATCCTGACCTCGATCGTCGGCACCTATTTCGTCAAGCTGGGGCCGGATGCGGGGATCATGTGGGCGCTCTACAAGGGGCTGCTGGTGACCGGTGGCCTGTCGGTGGTGGGCATTGCCGTCATCATTCTGCTGACCTGCGGCTTCGCGACACCGTTGAGCCTGACGGGCGGCGGAACGGTGGACGGGTGGGACCTGTTGGTGTGTGCCATTGCCGGCCTGGTGGTGACCGGGCTGATCGTGGTGATCACCGAGTATTATACCTCCACCGAATACCGTCCGGTGAAGTCGATCGCGCAAAGTTCCACCACCGGTCACGGCACCAACGTGATCCAGGGGTTGGCGATCTCCATGGAGGCAACGGCGCTGCCGGTGATCGTGATCAGTGTCGGCATCATCTTCACCTACATGGTGGCCGGTCTGTTCGGCATCGCGGTGGCGGCGACGACGATGCTGTCGCTGGCCGGCATGATCGTGGCGCTGGACGCGTATGGTCCGGTGACCGACAACGCCGGCGGCATCGCCGAGATGGCAGACCTGCCTCCGGAAGTGCGGGTGACCACGGATGCGCTGGACGCGGTCGGCAACACAACGAAGGCGGTGACCAAGGGGTATGCGATCGGATCGGCGGGGCTGGCATCACTGGTGCTGTTCGCTGCCTACACCCAGGACCTGACGCATTACTTTCCGTCGCTGCACGTCGATTTCGCGTTGCAGAACCCGTTCGTGGTGATCGGGTTGTTCATTGGCGGCATGCTGCCATACCTGTTCGGTGCGATGGGCATGACGGCGGTGGGGCGCGCGGCCGGGTCGGTCGTGGTGGAAGTGCGGCGGCAGTTCCGGGAGATCCCGGGCATCATGGAGGGGACAGCCAAGCCGGAATACGGCAAGGCGGTCGACATGCTGACCCGAGCGGCGATCAAGGAGATGCTGGTGCCGTCGCTGCTGCCGATCGGGGCACCGATCGTGCTGTGGATCGTGATCGATGTCGTTGCCGGGCGGTCGGCGGCGTTTGCCTCGCTGGGGGCGATGCTGCTGGGAACGATCGTGACGGGTCTGTTCGTGGCGATTTCGATGACCTCGGGCGGCGGCGCGTGGGACAACGCGAAGAAATATATCGAGGAGGGGAATCACGGTGGGAAGGGCTCCGACGCGCATAAGGCGGCGGTGACCGGCGATACCGTGGGCGATCCGTACAAGGATACCGCCGGGCCGGCGGTGAACCCGATGATCAAGATCACCAACATCGTGGCGCTGCTGATGCTGGCGGTGCTGGCGGGTTGGCTGCGGTAGGACGGTTCAACGTGGAATGAGGAAACGGCCCCGAGGGTGACCTTGGGGCCGTTGCTTTATGTGCCGGGTTTTTGCCGGGTCGGCTGGTATCGCGCCTCAGAGAAGCGCGATACGTCGCAGATTTGTCTGAGTGACCGATTCACGCGGGAAATCGCGGTCACTTCGTGACTCGCGCCCTACCGTGATCGGGCACTAGTCGATCGACTGGTACACCGCGCGTTCGAATGAATCGAGCGCCTCCAGCACCGCATGGTCGGCGAACGGCAGGGTCTGGGTCATGAACACGCCGGCGATCTTCTTCGCCGGGTCCAGCCAGTAATACGTGTTGTTCAGTCCGGCCCAGGCGAGGCTGCCGGCGCTGCGGCCGGCGGGGCCGGTCTCCGTGTTGATCAGGAAGCTGAGGCCCCATTTCTTGGACATGCCGGGGAACAGGTTGACCGGGTTGGACATTTTCGGGTTCTGCGTTGGCAATGGCTGCACGTCCAGGTCGCCCATATGGTTCTGGCCCATCAGCGCGACCGTCTCGGCCTTGA
>DATAZJ010000326.1:0-12068 GCA_036272115.1 Rhodopila sp.
GTTCGGCAGCGGCAGATTGGCGCAGCGCGGGTCCAGGATCGCGCGTATCGCCCGTTCGGCGAAGGCGCGGAACCGCGGATCACCCATCCGGCCGATGTCGTTGCCCGCGACCACCGCCACCCGAGCCTCGCCGGTCGCGTCGGTCGTCACCGTCAGCATCACCCGTTGCTTGTCGATATCCAGCGCGCCGGCGTCCTTGGTCCAGCACTCCCGCACATGGTCGCCGATCGCACCGCGCTGGTCGGCGCTCAGTGCCGCGGTATCGTTGCCCTGCGGGTTGCCGCCGCTGTTCGGCTTGCCGCCGGATTTGGGGTTGGCCCTGGCTTTCGGCGGTTCTTTCTGGGCCAGCATCTGCTTCAGCTTTTCCAGCGTGTTGTCCACCGAATCGCTGTCCGGCGCCGGGTTCTTCGTCACGTTCGGCTGCGACGTCGTGCTGGGGGGCGCCGGCGGCGGCGGCACCAGCGGCGGCGGCAACGGCAGCGGCGGTTGCGGTGTCACCGGCGTCGGCGGAGCAGGGGGTGTCGGCGGCGCCGGCGGCGGCGGAATCACGTCCGGCGACGGCACCGGCTCCGGCGGTGGGGTCGGCTTCGGCGGTGTCGGGGCCGGCGGCGTCGGCTCCACATGGGTCTGCGGCGGCGGCGGAGGCGGTGGCGGCGGGGGTGGCGGCGCCTCCTCCGGCGTCGGTTTCGGCGGTTTGGCGACCGGCGGCGCCGGCGGTGCGACCTCCTTCGCCGGGGCCGGAGTGGGCGCCGGCGTGGGTGCCCGCATCGACGTTTTCGCCGTGCCCTGGAACACCATGGCGACCGTGGTTTCCGGCGGCGGCTCGTCCTTCGGGGCGAACCACGGCAGGCCCACCAGCAGGGCCAGCAGCACAACCAGATGCAGGACAGCCGAGGTGATCAGTCCGGCGCGCAGGCGGGGATTCATCCCTGTCGCTCGCTGGCTGATCGTCCTGCCGCGGAAAAGTTGCTGCAGCACGCGTTGATCACCCTAGTTGCGTGGACTGGGGGCAGGCTTCGCGGATGTCGCCGGGGCCGGGGTGGCGCCGGTTTGCGGGGCGCCGGTTTGTGGGGCGCCAGTTTGTGGGGCGGATGTCTGTTCCGCCAGCAGCGCCACCTTGGTGAAGCCGCCGGTGGTGATGGTGCCCATGACCTCCATGATCCGGCCGTACGCCAGGTCCTTGTCGCCGCGCACGAAGATGCGCCGGTCCGGGTTGTTCTGGGCGATCGCCTGCAATTTGGCGACGATGTCGGTGATATCGATCGGCTGGTCCTGCAGGAAGATCGACCCGTCGGCCTTGATCGACACGGTCAGCGGCGTGCTGTCGCTGTTCAGCGGCTGCGCATCGGTCTTCGGCAGGTCGACCGACACGCCCGATGTCATCAGCGGGGCGGTGACCATGAAGATGATCAGCAGCACCAGCATCACGTCCACCAGCGGGGTGACGTTGATCTCGGCGAGCGGCCGGTAGCGGCCACGGCGACCGCCTCGGCCGCCGGTGTTCATTGTGAACGCCATGGGTTAGGGCTGCTCCTGGCTGTGGCTCATCAGGATCGCTTCTCGCTGTGGCTCACGCCGTCCGTTCCTCGCTTTGGCGCGACAGGATGGCGCTGAATTCACTGCCGAAATTGTCCAGGCGGCCGGCGAATCGGGACAGGCTGTTGCTGATCTGGTTGTACGCCAGCACCGCCGGGATCGCCGCCACCAGGCCGATGGCGGTGGCGAACAGCGCCTCGGCGATGCCCGGCGCCACCACGGCGAGGTTGGTGTTGTGCATGGCCGCGATGGCGGAGAACGAGTGCATGATGCCCCAGACCGTGCCGAACAGGCCGATGAACGGCGCGGTGGCGCCGACGCTGGCCAGGAAGATCATCCACCGCTCCATGCGGTCCATCTCCCGCTGCACCGTCACGTTGATCGCTCGGTCGATTCGCTCCCGAACACTTGTGTGTGAGATATCGGCACCGGCGACGCGCACGGACCGGCGCCATTCCCCCATCGCCGCGGCGAACACCGACGCCATCGGGTTGTTGGGGTTGCTGCCCTCGCGGTCGAACAGCTCATCGAGGCTGCCGCCGGACCAGAACCGGTCTTCAAACCCGTCGGCGTCCTTGTTGACCTTCCGCAGTGTGGTCCATTTCTCGAACACCACGGCCCACACCCACACGCTGGCGCCGAGCAGGCCGAGCATGACGAGTTTGACGACGATGTCGGCTTGCATGAACAGGCCCCACAGCGACAGATCGCCGCCGGCCGTTCCCAAATTGACCGCATCCACTGCCCGATCCACTGTCTAATCCCTTCTTTCGGTCTCTATACCGACGTCACGACGCATTGCGGCCAGCACCTCTCGCCACCGGGGCGGGATGCGGGCCGGTTTGTTTCCTCCGATTCGGACGCAGGCGAGCTTGATGCGCACCGTCGCGCACACCCCTTTGGGGCTGCTGACGGTCTGGCGCAACAGGACGGTGGCGCCGCCCACATCGCTTGTTTCCGTCTCGACAACCAGTGTGTCGTCGAGAATCGCGGGCCGCACATAGTCTATTTCCGCCCGATTCACCATGAACATCAGGTTGAATTGTTCCACCAGCTCCGCATGCGGGATTCCCGCCTCACGCAACGCTTCGGTGCGCGCCCGTTCGGCGTAGCGGAGGTAGTTGGCGTGATAGACAACGCCCCCAGCATCCGTGTCCTCATAGTAGACGCGCAGGGAATACCGGTGGCTGGATTGCGGATTAGCAATCATTTAGGCGCCCGGATTTGGAGGGGGCGCGGCCGCGATACGAACATCAGCATCACGCCTCATCCCCCAGCACATCCAGCAGCGGCGCCGCTGACCGCGGCGGCTTCAGCTCCAAATGCCGCCAGCCCGGGTCGCCGAGCATGCGGCCTCGGCTGGTGCGCAGGATCAGGCCTTCCTGGATGAGATAGGGTTCGATGACGTCTTCCAGCGTGTCGCGGGCTTCGGCGAGGGCCGCGGCGAGGGTTTCGACGCCCACCGGGCCGCCGGCGTGGTGGTCGGCGATGCGGCGCAGGTAGCGGCGGTCCATCGAGTCCAGCCCCAGCCGGTCGACCTCCAGGCGATTGAGGGCGGCGTCGGCGATGGTGCGATCGACCGGGGAATCGCCCTGGACCAGGGCGAAGTCGCGCACCCGGCGGAGCAGGCGGCCGGCGATCCGTGGTGTGCCGCGGGACCGGCCGGCGATTTCGGCGGCGCCGTCCTCGGTGAGGCGCAGGCCCAGCAGGCGGGCGCCGCGGACGATGATCTGGCGGAGTTCCTCGGGCGTGTAGAACACCAGGCGGAGGGGGATGCCGAAGCGGTCACGCAAAGGTGTCGCCAGCAGGCCGGCCCTTGTGGTGGCGCCGACCAGGGTGAACGGCGGCAGGTCGATGCGCACGCTGCGCGCCGCCGGTCCCTCACCGATGATCAGGTCGAGCTGGAAATCTTCCATCGCGGGGTACAGGACTTCCTCGATCGCCGGCTGCAGGCGATGGATCTCGTCGATGAATAGGACATCCCTGGGCTGAAGGTTTGTCAGAATCGCGGCAAGATCGCCGGCCTTGGCGATCACCGGGCCGGAGGTAGCCCTGAAGCCGACGCCGAGTTCGCGGGCGACGATCTGGGCGAGGGTGGTCTTGCCCAGCCCGGGCGGGCCGTGCAGCAGGACGTGGTCCAGCGCCTCGCCGCGCGATTTCGCGGCCTGGATGAAGATGGCGAGGTTTTCCCGCGACGCTTTCTGGCCGGTGAAATCGGCCAGGGTCTGCGGGCGGAGGGAGGCCTCGGCGGCGTCGTCCGGCTGGCGGGCGGCGGAGACGGCGCGGTCTTCGGTGTCACTCATCCGGCGGCCCTTTGCGCCAGTTCCTTCAGGCTGTCACGGATCAGGGCGTCGAGCGTGGCCGCTTCGCCCAGCCGGTCCAGGACGCGGGCGACGGTCTGCTGTGCCTCCGGCCGGCGGTAGCCCAGGTTGACCAGGGCGGACAGCGCGTCGTCGGCCGGGGTGGCGGCGGCGATGGGGGTGTAGCTGACGCCGGAGGCCGAGGTGGGCATGGCACCGGTCTTGTCTTTCAGTTCGGTCAGCAGGCGGATGGCGAGTCGTGGGCCGACCCCTTGGGCTCGTGTCAGGCTGGCCTTGTCGCCGGCGGCGATGGCGCTGATCAGGTCGCGCGGGGACAGCGCGGACAGGATCGCCAGGGCGACCCTGCCGCCGACGCCCTGCACGGTTGTGAGCAGGCGGAACCAGTCGCGTTCGGTGGAGTCGGCGAAGCCGTAGAGGACGATGGCATCTTCCCGCACATGGGTCTCGATCAGCAGCTTGGCGAGCGCCGGCGGCGGGGGCAGGGCGGACAGGGTGCGTGACGACGCCTGCACCAGATAGCCGACGCCGCCCACGTCGATGACGCAGGTGCCGTCGGAGAGCGCATCCACGCGTCCGGTGAGCTGGGCGATCATTCTGGTCGGGTCCTACGCATGCCGCGAATCGAGGCGGTGCGGGATCATACTCTATTGGGGGCGGATTGTGGTGGTGGGTCGGCCCGATGTCGCTTGGCGACACTTTACCAAGGTACGGCGTGGGTCATGCCTGAGCTGGAAACGGCGTGATACGGAGATAGTAACAATATCGCCAGCGATACTGCATATTGACCGCGCGAGGGTGATTCTCGATACGGCGATCATGGTAGCGGCGATCCGCAGCGATACTGGTGCCTCGCGACGCCTTCTGTGGCGGGGCTGGAGCGACGTCTGACGCTTCTGGCTTCCGTCTCGCTGATGGTCGAATATCAAGCTGTCCTGACGGGGCCGGAGCATCTGAAAGCTTCGGGACTGACGGACGAGGATGTCAGCGTGTTGCTTGACGCACTTGTGGCGGTCGTGGAGCCGGTGCGCCTTGCCTTCCTTTGGCGGCCCATTGCACGCGATCCAGACGACGACATGGTGTTGGAGGCAGCGGTGAACGGGCAGGCGGACGCCTTGGTGACGTGCAACATTCGCGATTTCACGCGAGGTGGCGAACGGTTTGGCCTTGCGGTGCTGTCACCCGGCGAGGCCCTGAGACGATGGGAGGCAGAGACATGAGGAAGAGTAATTTCGCACTGCGGCTACAGCCCTCGTTGCTGGATGAGGCGCGTAAGGTGGCCGAGACGGAAGGCGTGGCGCTGAACCAACTCATCAACGTGGCGGTGGCGGAAAAACTCTCCGCGCTGCGGACGGAAAGCTATTTCCAGGAGCGTGCGGCGCGCGCGGATATTCCGAAGGCGCTGGATATTCTGAAGCGCGCCGGCGTCGGGAAACCGCCGATGAAGGGCGACGAATTACCAAAGCCATAAAGCGTGCCCTTACCGCTTGCGCAGAAACCGGCCCGTACGAGTGTCCGCATCGTCGGCGTGGCCGGAGCCACCGGCGGGCACGGCAATGGCCGGCGGTCAGTTCACACGGTCTGCTCGATATCTGCATCAAACTCTGGCCATCGATCTGATTGGCATTTCTGGTGCGCAATTTGGACGTGATTTGCAGCCACCCGGTGCGGCGAGCGCGCCGCGAACGAGCAGCAGTCTCGAGGGCCACAAATCTCCCGCGCAATTCGGCGAAAAAGCGGGGCGGCAAGAATCCATAAGCGACGGAACCATCGTTGCGGTCGCCGACGCGGGGAAGATCAGAGCCGGGCCATTCGAACAGATGGCTTTCGTTCAGCACAATCCTGGAGCGTTCGCCGTCGAGACCGAGATGTTGCTTGATGGCGGCCGGCAACTCGAGAACGTCGGCAAGATTTGGCGGCGGGGTGTGAGTGACGGGAACGACCAGGACGTGCGTATGATCGTCGCCGTCGCGCGCGGCCAGGATAATGGCGCAGGCCGGTCCTTAACGCCTTCCTCGCGTCCTTCACGATGTTCGCGCAGCCAGAGGTAGGAATAACGGATGAAGAGGCCGGGCTCCGGCGGGGGTAGGGTCACGGAGTCCAGACAGGGATCAGGCTATCAAGGTGCCGGTGCCGATCATAAATTTCGGAATTGCGGGTTGCGCTGATGATGTCGTCGGGCAGTTCGCCGGCGGCGAAGACCTGCCGGTCGCGGCGCTTGAGGCGCATGTATTCATCCGTGGAGATCATGACGGTCCGATCGCGACCTTTGCAGGTGACGACCACGGGCTGGGCTAGTGCATATCCTGGTAGCGCCCAACTTCCTTGCCAAACTCAGTTGAGGATACCAACCATTCGACATGCCCCTGATCCGATCATCGCAGGATGGGTGACGAACGCTGTTCAATATGGCTATAACGTGGGAACTTCAGTCGAGTAAGCGATGAAGCG
The DNA here is from genome assembly GCA_036272115.1 of Rhodopila sp. GTDB lineage: Bacteria > Pseudomonadota > Alphaproteobacteria > Acetobacterales > Acetobacteraceae > Rhodopila. Next base: position 6,306 of record DATAZJ010000326.1, read on the forward strand.
CAAATCTGTTCCAGTGCTGTGGATGGGCGCGGCGTTTGGGGTAGCGCTCGCATTGGCTGTGGCTGTTCTTGCCGTGAAAGGGACCGATGCGAAGAGCATCGGAATGGCGCTGCGGGTGACGGCGCGCTGGTCGTTCCTGCTATTCTGGGTGGCCTATGCGGGCGGACCCATGGCCACGCTGTTTGGTCCTGCGCTTGCGCCACTGGCAGGACGTGGCCGAGAGTTTGGCGTGGCCTTTGCCGCCGCACATCTGGTTCATCTCGGCCTTGTTGTCTGGCTTTATCGAATTTTGAACCGCCTGCCGCTCTCTGGCTCATTGTTCGTTTTCTTCGCGATCGGGATCTTCTGGACGTACCTGTTGGCGGCCTTATCTTTCGGAGGGCTGTCAAAGGCTCTTGGTCCGAAGCATTGGCGCTGGTTGCGATTTGTAGGGATGAACTACATTCTGCTCGCCTTTGCGCGCGACTTTGTGCCCTCGGTGATCCATTCGGGGATTGCGCATCAGGGACTTTGGCTCGCGGTGGAATATGCGCCCTTCGGGGTGATGAGTATTGCCGCTCCAGTTTTAGTTTTCGCTGCCACAGTGCGTCGTCGTTGGGGGATCCGGCAGGTGCCCGCCTGACGGGGCTTCGCGACGGCATGCGTCATTGCCGCGCCGCGGCCGGCCCTTTGTTGGCAAGCCCGGCGCCTCCAGACTGGCCGGCGGCCCTTGTTCCCATTCGCGCGTGATAATCCCGGCACAAAGCGACACCCCACCACTCAAATCCCCCACCCCACGGCCGCACTTCGTTCTCCAACAGCGAATCCGTGCTACACCGCCAAACGGTATGTCCCCATCCGGCCCGGCGTCGGCCCACCGGCGCATCATCCACATCGACATGGACGCGTTCTATGCGTCCGTGGAACAGCGCGACAATCCGGACCTGCGCGGCCTGCCGCTGGCCGTGGGGGGATCGAAGGAACGTGGCGTCGTCGCCGCCGCCAGCTACGAGGCTCGGAAATTCGGCGTCCACTCCGCAATGGCGTCGGTCACCGCCCGTCGCAAATGTCCGGAACTGGTGTTCGTGCCGCCCCGGTTCGATGTCTACAAGGCGGTGTCGCGGCAGATCCACGCCATTTTCGCCCGCTACACGGCGCTGATCCAGCCGCTGTCCCTCGACGAAGCCTATCTCGACGTCACCGAACCGCTGCTCGATCGCGGATCGGCCACCGCCATCGCCGAGGAGATACGCACCGCGATCCGGACTGAGACCAGCCTGACCGCCTCCGCCGGCGTGTCCTACAACAAATTCCTGGCCAAGCTGGCGTCGGACCATCGCAAGCCGGACGGCCTGTTCGTCATCACGCCGAGGATGGGGCCGGCGTTCGTCGAGGACCTGCCGGTCGCCAAATTCCACGGCGTGGGCCCCGCCACCGCCGCCAGGATGAACGCGCTCGGGATCCATACGGGGATGGATCTGCGGCGCCAGACGCTCGCGTTCCTGACGGAGCATTTCGGCAAAGGCGGCAGCTACTATTACGGCGTGGCCCGCGGCCAGGACGATCGCCCCGTGGACGCCGATCGCGTGCGGAAATCGCTTGGTGCCGAAACGACCTTCGAGCGTGACATCACGCGGTGGGAGGAGGTCGTGCCGGTCATCGAATTGCTCGCCGCCAAGGTCTGGGCGGCATGTGGCGGCGGTTATTCCGGGCGCACGGTGACGGTGAAGATCAAATACGCCGACTTCCACCAGATCACCCGCAGCCGGTCCTGCCTTACGCCCATCGGCTCGCGGAGCGAACTGGAAACGATCAGCCTCGATCTGTTGAAACCGCATTTTCCGACGGCGCTGGGGGTGCGGCTGCTGGGGGTGACGATCGCCAATCCGGACACGGCGGAGCCGAAGGGGCGGGCGCAGCTGGCGCTGGTTTTGTAACGGGGCCGGTGATGCGGCCACGGGTCCGTGCAACGCCCGACACCGCTTTCCTATTCCGACAACGTGTCGTTACGATGGTGCCGCATGTGTTCGCGCTTCGCCAGGCCGCATGCCGAAGCGGCGTTGAAAGGCGCGGCTGAAAGCGCTTTCCGATTCGTAGCCAACCTCACCAGCGATCGTGGCGACGGGCAGGGCGGTTGCGGACAGCCGGCGCCGGGCAAGTTCCAGTCGTAACTCGCCAAGAAACGATACCGGCGACCGTTGCGCGGTGTCCCTGAACATCCGCACCAGGCTGGCGCGCGAGGCATTCGCACAGCGCGCCAGCTCGTCCAGCGTCCAATCCCGAGCGGGATCGTCGAGCATGGCGGCGACCGCGCGGCCAAGCCGCTGGTGGGCGAGCAGGGCAAGCAACCCGCTGTCGGGCCCCCGGCGGCTGAGATGGATGCGCACGACCATGATAAACAGAGCACTGGCCAGGTCGGTAACGATCGCCTCGCTGCCGGCCCGCGCACTCTCGATTTCGTCCTGGATCGCGGTCATCAGCATGCGCAGGCGCGGTGCCTCCGCCGTGTCGTCCGCCGCCGACACCACGATGGCATCCGGCAGCGCGGCCAGCACCAGATTGCCGGGCGCCGCTTCAAACCGCAGCCGGCCGCAAATGAACTCTGTCTCAGGGGCGCGATCCGTGTTGGACTTGAGATTGACCGAACCGACAGGGCGGGAGCGGATATCGAATGGTCCGTGCGCATCGGCCGGCGTCGCGGACCCACGCATGACATGCGCCGTGCCGTGCGGCAGCACCAGCACATCGCCCGCTGAAAGCGGGACCGTGCGCCCCGGGCCACCCAGGTCGACGACGCACGCCCCCTGCGTGACCAGGTGGAATGGCGCCCACCGGTCCCGCTCGGCCGCGTGCCCGGCGGCCCATTGCGCGCCGAACCGGCACAAATCCCGCAGTTCCGGCCGCACACGCAACAGCGGTGCCAGGCCGCTCAAGATGTCGGCCGTCCCGAACGGGCTCACCCGGCCACCCTCGATATTGATCCGTTCGGCCATGCGGGTGAGCCGAACGGGTATTCGCAGCGGCCGAACGAACGTCTTTGATGCTGGCGGCCATTGCGGTCATTGCGGCCATTGCGGCCGACCCGCGCCGTCGCTTTCCAGGCAACGGACGACACAGTGCAAAGGAGGCAACCATGTGCGCCGACAGCGCCGTTCGCGCGATCCTTCCGGGGTGTATCGAAGCCTTGCTCGATGACCCGCTGGTGCGCATCGTGATGCATGCCGACGGCGTGACAACCGGGGACATACTGGCAGCCCTGCAAATCGCCTACCAAGCCACGTCTGACCACGAGCCCGCTCCGCGATCCTGGTCACCCTGCCACGTTGGGCCGTCCAGCCAAACCTATGATCCGTTCGGACATTGGGCCGCGTCCGGGCTACTCCATCTATGAAGCGCCGTCCATTCCAAGCGAGTGTATCATGAGCATATCCGTCTCCCGCCGTGACTTACTGGGCAGCGCCCTGGCCGCCGGCGTCCTGCCGGCGGTGGTGCACGCCGCATCGCCCGGATCGAAGCGCCTGGTCGCCGAGACACGCGTGCTCGAGGTGAATGGCAAGCCGGCGCGTGTCTTCCGCCTTACCGGCCCGGATGGGATGTCCGGTCTCCGTCTTGCGCCCGGCGAGCGGTTCCGGGTCGAGGTGGCCAACAAAACCGGCGGCCGCACCCTGATCCATTGGCACGGGCAGCTTCCGCCCTGGACCCAGGACGGGTTCCCATGGCCGCAAACCCCGCCGATCGAAAACGGCGCCGCTCAGGCCTATGACTACGAACCGATTGCCGGCACCTATTGGATGCACTCGCATCACGGGTTGCAGGAGCAGCGCCTGATGACCGCGCCGCTGATTGTCCACGACGCAGCGGCGCTTCGCGAGGACCGGCAGGACGTCGTCGTCATGCTGCACGACTTCACATTCCGATCGCCGGATGACGTGTTCGCCGATCTGCTGGGCACCAGCACGGCCGCGGCAAAGGCAATCGAGCAACACGTCGAGCAGGGTGACGGTCGCAGGGCGGGCGACAGCCAGCCGCCAAAGCCCCATGCGATGGCAAACATGCCGAACATGCCGAATATGGCGATGGACAACATGCCCGGGATGGCGATGACGCCGGGTTCCATGGCGAACATGCGGATGGATCTGAACGACGTCCGCTACGACGCCTTTCTTGCCAATGATCGTACCCTGGCCGATCCGCAGATCGTGCGCGTCGAACGGGGCGGCCGGGTTCGGCTTCGCATCATCAATGGCGCATCATCCAGCCAATTCTGGATTGACCTCGGCGGGCTCGTCGGCCAGGTGGTCGCGACGGACGGCCACGCGGTGCATCCGGTCGCGGGCAGCCGGTTCCCGCTCGCGATGGCCCAGCGCCTCGACATCCTGATCGATCTGCCCGGCGCCGGCGCCTTCCCGGTGCTGGCCCGGTTGGAAGGTTCGGGCCGGCAAACCGGGATCATCCTCGCGACACCGGGCGCGCGGATCGCACGGATCGCCGACAGCGCCGACGCCGAGCCGCCCGTCGACAATTCCCTTGAAGTCCGGCTCACCGCCGTTGCGCCGCTGCCGCCACGCCCTGCCGATCTTGTCCGCACCATCGCCCTTGCCGGCACGATGAAGCCCTATGTCTGGTCGATGAACGGCGAGACCTGGCCACGCACCACGCCGTTGATGCTGCACAAAGGCCAGCGCGTCGAGATCGATCTGGTCAATCACTCGATGATGGCACACCCGATGCATTTGCATGGCCATGCCTTTCAGGTGGTTGCCATTGACGGCCAGCCGATCAAGGGCGCCGTTCGCGACACCGTGCTGGTCAGACCCATGATGGGCCGTGTGCGGATCGCATTCGATGCCGACAATCCGGGGCGTTGGGCATTCCACTGCCACAATCTCTACCACATGATGACCGGCATGATGATGGAGTTCAGATACGACGGTATAGCCGTCTGAACTTGTCGTGGCTGCTGGGGACATCGTTTATTTGCCGCAGGACATTCCGATATCGTTATAGGACAGGTTGATCTGATGCTTGATCGGAGCGAATATCGCAAACAACTGGCGGATGGCGTGAAGGCGTTCGGCCAGCTCAGTCCCGGCTCCGTCAAGGGGTATGTCGAACTCAGTTCGGCCGGCCGGAAGACGGACCTTCTCGGCGCGAAAATCCGTGAGTTGATCGCGCTCGCCGTCGCCGTGACCGCGCGTTGCGATGGCTGCATCACTGGATCGCCTGACGGGGCGGCCTAGGGCGGCGCCGGGTCGAAGCCGGCCGTGTGGGATTGGGTTGCGAACCTAACCCCGCCGGTTCGGAAACCGCACCATTGCACCGCGGGCTTCATCCCACAGGGTGAACCGGGGCGCCCGCAGCGCCTGCCACAGCGTCAACCCCGTCACGTTCGCCGCAAACGCCGGCTCCGCCCGATGCGCCGCCTGCAGCCGGTAGTTCGGCACCCGAGGCACCAGGTGATGCACATGGTGGAAGCCGATATTGCCGGTGAACCACTGCAGCACCTTCGGCAGCCGCAGCCAGGAACTGCCGTGCAGTGCGGCGCCGTCCGCCGTCCAGTCGGTCTGCCGCGACCACACGGAATGCTCGAACCGGTGCTGCACCGAGAACAGCCACACCCCGATGATCGAGGCCACCACGATGACCGGCAACTGCACCAGCAGCACCGGCTGCCATCCCAGCAGCAGGGTCAGCGTCAGCAGGAACGCGCCGATGCCCAAATTCGTCAGGTAGACGCTGAGCCGTTCCTTCCGCCAGCCCTTCGGCGTGTCGAACGGGATGCGG